>NZ_JBFAJA010000067.1:51328-81628 GCF_040654975.1 Dactylosporangium sp. NPDC050588
GCACGCTGGACTGCGGCAGCGCGCCGAACAAACAGCAGCACGCAGGGCATCAGTGGCAGCAGCGCGCAGGGGCAGCGGTGGCAGGTGGTGGGTCGGGGTTACTGCGCGGGGGTTGGGGAGTGGCGGCGGAGCAGGAGCAGGGTGGTGCCGGTTGCGGTGAGCAGGGCGCCGGTGGTGGTGGCGGCGGCTGGCAGGGTGGGTGGGATGCCGAGGTAGACGGTGATGCCGAGGATGCGGGACAGGCCCCACGGGAGGAGGGCGAGCTGGTCGTTCCACAAGGTGAGGGCGCGCTCCAGGCCGATGGTCGTCACGAGGGCGCCGAGCAGGGTGAGGGGGGTGCCGGCGACGAGCAGCAGGGTGGCGGTGACGTGGCGGCGGCGGAGGTGGTAGTGGTCGCGGAGGACGAGGGTGGTGGCCACGAAGAGCCAGCCGAAGGCGGCGAACGCCACGCAGATGTAGACCGCCCTGACCGTGGGGGCGGTCCAGAACTCCAGCCAGTAGTGGCCCGGGCCGCGGACGGCGAGGGCGGCCAGCAGGAGCAGGGAGCGCAGGAGGGCGACGCCGCCGATGGTGGCCCACAGGTGGAAGGGGTCGCGGCGGCCGAGCAGGAGGCGGGCGGTGAGGGCGAACAGCAGCCACGCGCCGAGCGTCAGGACGAGGTGGGCGGGGGCGGCGAACCAGGTGTAGACCAAGCGGCTCAGGATCAGGGCCGCGGCGGGCACGGCCAGGACGAGGAAGCGGTCCGTGCGGGAGACCGCGGCGTCGAGGTGGGCCACGCGCCACGGGCGGGTGGCGCCGGTCCAGAGGGCGTGCAGGGCGGCCGGGCGGCGGAGGATCGCGCCGGCGACCAGGGCCGCCAGCAGGAGGACGAAGAGAGCCCTGGCCAGCCAGGCCATGAGCGGGTCGCGGTCGGCTCGGGTGGCGCCCAGGTCGGCGGCGGTGAAGTTATAGGCGGGCAGGTCGACGTCGCCGCCATAGCGGGTGACGTGGGCGTCGCGGGCCGACTCGTAGCGGCGCTCCGCCGCGCGCCACGCGTCGTAGGCGGCGGAGGAGCCGGTGTCGAGCCACTGGACGTGGCGCAGGACCATGGTGCGGTACGCCCCGAGCGTGCCGAACAGATCCGCCTCATAGGTCAGGGTGTCGAGCAGCTTCGCCCGCAGCACCGGATCGCGCCACGTGGCCGGGTCGGTCGCGGTGATCAGGGCGCGCATCCGCGCGGCGACCTCCACGGCCCGCTCTCCCTCGGCCACCGCCGCGTCCACGGCACCCGAGGCGGCCGTCACGGCGTAGATGCTGGTGAGGGCGGCCGAGTCGCCGGTGGCGATGTCCCACTCGAAGATCCACATCATGGGCGGCGGCTCGAGGCCCAGGGCGCGGACGGAGTGGTCGGCGTAGGCGCCGATGTAGAGGCCCTTCGTGACCGCCTCGCGGGAGAGGGCGAGCATCTCGCAGACGGCGGCGACGGTCGCGGGGTCGGACGAGAACGTCTGGCGGACCCAGTCGGCGGTCAGCTGCTCGGCCGGGGCGTCGGGGTCGTGGGCGAGGCGGCCCAGCGTGTAGGCGTTGAGGTCATACAGCTGCCAGAAGCCGGTCCGCAGGTAGAGCGTCATCGGTCCGGCGCGCAGCGGGCCGCCGTCCTGCGTCCAGGTCCAGACGCCCTCGACGTGCGGGTTGGCGGCGAGGAAGCGGCGCAGCGCCTGCTGGTGCAGGCCGGTCAGGTCGTTGGGCAGGGCACCGAAGCCCTCGAACTCGCGCCGCGCCTGGAACTCCACGATCCGCCGGTGCGTGCCGGTCTCCAGCGTGCCGTTGAAGGGCAGGTGGCTGTAGAAGTCGCCGAGCGTGTACTTGGTGGAGACGATGAGGTGCGGGTCGTCGATGCCGCCGAGGACCTCCTCGTAGGAGGCCGGGTTGGTGTGCAGGTCGCCGACGGCGCCGACGCCGACGGTCCAGGTGCGGAAGATCAGGTCCTTGCCGGCGGCGCCGGCGGTGCCGAGCAGGGCGCGCAGCATGGCGCGGACCGCGTCGACGCCGGTGACGGCGAGCTTCGACGAGTAGTCCCAGCCGGGCTGCCGGTAGACGTCGCCGCCCTCGCCGATGCGGACCATGAGGCCGGAGACGAAGGGCATCGCCTGGAACAGCTCGGTGAGGCCCAGCTGGTACACCTGCCAGAAGCGCGGGTCGGCGACCTTGAGCCCGCCGAACTCGCGCTCCAGGTAGCGCTCCAGCGGCGGTGCCACGGCCAGCATGTCGGTGAGCAGGTAGACCCGCATGCCGAGGTCGGCGGCGTGGCGGAAGACGGGGCCGAACGCCTCGACGAGCGCCTGCGCGCGGGCGATGTGGTCGTCGCCCGCCGGATAGACCGCGTGGCCGTCGCCGACCAGGGCGAACGTCACATACTCCAGGAATCCGGGGACGACGACGCCGTTGTAGCCCTGGGCGAGGGAGTGCTCGACGAACTGCCGGAACTGCGCGTCGATGCGGGCGACGGCGGCCTGGTCGACCCACGGCGCGGCGGGCAGCAGGGCGCCGCCGACGACGTCGGTGTTGAGCGAATAGTCGGTGCCGGCGGCGAACGCGGCCGGGTCGGGCTCCCGGCCGACGGACCCGGCGTCGGTGAGCCGCAGCCCGAGCCGCGGCGCGAAGACGGCGGGGCCGGTGGCGGGCAGCACCGCCGAGCCGGACCTGATCCGGTCGGCGACCGCATACAGGCCGGTGGCCGCGCCCGCGACGCCGGCGGCCTCGATCGTGATCGCCGTGCCGTCGCCGCCGAGCCGGTAGGCCTCCAGTGAGCTGCCGAACGGCGCGACGCCGACGACGACCCGCAACGGCATGCCGGGGCCCTCGGCGGGATCCTGGCCGATCGCGGGCGCGGGCAGGCCGCGCTGGACGAGCGCGTCGGCGACGGCCTTCGCGGCGAGGGTGAGCCGCGGCTCGGCCGGCACGCTGATCACGCTGATCGGCGGCGCCGCGACGAGCGGGGTGGCGGGCGCGGCGGCGGCCCGCTCGACCGGCACGGGCACCGGGCCGAACGACAGCCCGAGCGCGCCGCCGACACCCCAGGCCACCAGCGCGCCGAGCACCAGCAGCAGGAGAGCCGAAGTCACCACCCGTCGCATGCGGCACATCGTAGAGCCCGGGTCTGACACTTCCGCCAGTCAAATGAGAGAAAAATTCACCCCGCCCCGAAGCAGACGAAGCTGCCGGTGCTCGCCCGCACCGAGGGGTCGGCCGCCGCCTGCGCCAGGGCCAGGGCGGTCGCCGGCGGATGGCCCGCGCCGAGATGGCCGTACAGGTCGCGCATCAGCAGCCGCGTCGCGCCGTCGTCGACGGGCCCGGTGCTCGCGACGACGGTGGCCGTGCCCATGTTGAGCAGCGCCGCGACGAGCCCCATCAGCTCGTCGCCGGGGTGCACCTCGGCGAGGCCCGTGTCGCAGCCCGACAGCACCAGCAGCGCGGGCGGCCGGCGCAGCACCGACAGGTCGTACACGGTGAGCGGGCCGTCGGCGAGGAGAAGGAACGAGAACAGCGGGTTGTCCACCCGGAACTCGCCGTGCGAGGCGATGTGCCCGATCGCCGCGCCGTCGAGGGCGGCGAGCGCCGGCGCCACCCGGGCCCGCTCCCCCGCCAGCACGGTCGGCGGCACGCGTTGGTCACGGGCGATCTGCGCGACCTCGGCGGCCGCCTGCGCCGCGGACGGCGCGCCGACGAGCACCGTGGCCCCGTCGGCGGGCGGCTGGGTCGCGACCCGCCACCAGATCGCCGCGGACGGCGCGACGGTGATCGACCGCCCTCGCAGCCTGGGCAGCATCGTCCACGGCATCGCGTGCAGCGCACCCGTCGGCACGAGCACGAGCGGGCCGTCGCCGATCAGGTCGGCGACGGGGTCGAGCAGCAGCCGGTCGAGCGCACCGGCGCCCCGGTCGACGCGTTCTGCGCTGGTACCGCCGTGCCCGAGGATCTCCGCGCTGAGCGCGATCCGCAAGTGCTCGAGCTCCGAGGCCACCGGCGCGATCGGCCCGACGACGCGCTGCGCGACCCGGTGCCCGCCGGCCGAGGGGAACACCACCAGCGCGTGCAGGACGCCGTCGATGGCGAGCAGCTCGAGCAGCACCCGACCGTCCAGCGCGGCGGCCAGCGAGGCGAACGGCACGTCCGTGCGCGCCGCGGGCCGCGAGCCGGGCACCCGCCAGGAGCGGCGCCGGATCTCCGCCTCCAGGGACCGCTGCCGCCGCAGCAGCCGCCCCGCGCGCTGCGGGCCGGCGGGCGCCGCGGCCAGCTCGCCGGTGATGCGGCGCAGCTCGGTGAGGGCCCGCGCGACGACCGGGTCGCTGGACGGGTGCGTCGGCGGCAGGGACAGCGCCGCCGACCGGCACCGCTGCGCCCAGGTGAGCGCCTCCCGCGGGCCGCCGTGGTCGAGGGCGAGCCGCAGCCGCAGCCCGGCGAGCGCGGCGGCCTCGACGCTGCCGCGCACGCGCAGCTCGGTGGCGCCGAGGCTGGCCCGGTACTCGTCGGCGATCCGCAGCCCGGCGGTCGCCGCCCGAGCCGCCTCGGCGGTCGCGCCGCGGGCGAGGTCCAGGCGGGCCCGGACGTGCGCCCAGCGCACCCGCAGCGGCGCCGGGCCGAGCTTCGCCGCGGCCGCCGCCTCCTGCAGCAGGTCGGCGGCGGTGCCGTGCTCGCCGAGGCCGACGGCGAGCTGCGCCGCGTCCAGCAGCGCCTCCCAGCCGGGATGGGGCCAGCCGGCGTCGATCAGGGCCCGCCCGGCGGTCCGCAGGTCCCGCAGCGTCCCGCGGTGCGCCCGGCCCGACGCGACGACCGCCGCCAGCTCCGCGACCCTGGCCCGGGCGATCCACACCGCGCGCTTCTGCCGCGCGAACACCTTCCGCGCCGCCGCGGCCGCCGCCCGCGACTCCTGCGTACCGGAAGTGGCGGAAGTACCGGAAGTGCCGGAAGCGCCGCTCGTGAGCAGCGCCAGCCGCGCCATCATCAGGTGCGCCTGGCCGAGCACCGAGTCGAGGTGTCCGTCGGTACAGGCGGCGATCGCCGCACGGATCGCCGTGCCGGCCTCGGGCAGCAGCCGCACCGACAGCAGCAGCTCCGCGCGGTCCAGGAGGCTGACGGCGTCGACGCCGGTCTTCCACAGCCGGTCGTGCGCCCGGTCGTAGCGGGCCAGGGCCGTCGGGACGTCGCCGGCCTGCGCCGCGACGAAGCCGAGGTTGTGCTCCACCTGCGCCGCGGCGGTCGACATCCCGAGCCGGTTGTACAGCGCCTGCGCCGCCCGCAGGTCGGCCTCGGCGAGGCGGAGGTTGCCGCGGAAGCCGTGCAGCACCCCGCGGTTGGTCAGCGTGCGGGCCTCCCACACCGCGTCACCGGAGCGCCGGAACGCCCGCAGCGCATCCCGGTACAGCTCCATCGCCTCCCGCTCGAAGCCGAGCCGGCGCAGGATCAGGGCGCGCTGCATCGAGGCCCGGGCGCGGCGCCGCCCCTGCAGGTCGGCCATCGCCCGGTCGATCTCGCGCAGCGCCGCGGTGGGCCGGCCGAGATCGTCGAGGATGAGCGCGTGACTCATCCGGGACTCCGCCTCGTACTGCGTCAGCCGGTGACGCCGCGCGACCGCGATCGACGCGCGCAGATGCCGGTCCGCGCCCGCCGCGTCGTGCCGGGCCCGGGCGGCGAGACCGAGCGTCCGCAGCGCCACCGCCTGCGCCGCGCGGTCACCGGCGCGCTGGGCGTCGCGCAACGCCGCGTCCGCGAGCATTTTGGCCTTGACGGGATCGGCCATCACAATCGGCAACAGCCGCTGCGCCAGCTCATCGGCGGTGGTGGACACCTCCGATGTGTATCACGGCACCGCGCCGCCGTCTCTTGTCACCGGTCCGTCTCTAGCTGAGCACTGAGGAGCAAGCATGTCCGTTGCACGAGATCGTCTCGAACGGTGGCTGGCGACCCGCGACGCGCGCCTGTCCGGACTGCCGTGGCTGCGCACCGAGTCGCACGCCGGCCGGACCGTCCGGTTCGTCGCCGACGAGATCCTGGTCCAGGACGCGAGCACCGCGATCGCCCACCGCACCCTGGTCGGGCTCGGCCACCGCACCAGCGAGATCGCCGAGGACGAGCCGGCGGCCGGCCTGCGCCGCCTGCGCACGCCCGGCCTCGACGTCTCCGACGCCGTCCGCCGCCTGCGCGGCCAGCTGCCGCAGGGCTCCGTCGTCGGCGCCAACCACGTTTTCATGTCGACGCCGCACGAGCACGGCGGCCCGTTCGGCCCGCCGGTCGCGGTGGACGCCCCTTCGGCGAAGCTGATCTCGTCGGATCACGCGTCGCCGGTACGGGTCACCGTCATGGACACCGGCATCTGGCTGAACAGCCCGCTCCCGGAGGGCTGCTACACCGCGACGCCGGAGAACCACGAGACGGTCACCGACGGCGACGGCGACGGCATGCTCGACTCCGACGTCGGCCACGCCAACTTCATCGCCGGCGTCGTCGCGCAGGGCACCACCGGCGCGCAGGTCCGCATCGTGAAGGTCCTCGACAGCTTCGGCGTGTGCACCGAGGCCGACCTCGCCGCCGCGATCACCGCACTCACCGACACCGACGTGCTCAACCTGTCCCTCGGCGGCTACTCGATCGGTGACCTGCCGCCCGCGGCGCTGTCCGCGGCGCTGCGGACGTTCCTCGCCGGCGGCGACCGGGTCGTGGTCGCGGCCGCCGGCAACAACGGCGTCGCCGACCGGCCGTTCTGGCCGGCCGCGTTCACCGCGGGCGGCGAGGCGTGGGCGGACCGGCTGCTCGCCGTCGCCGCGCACGACGGCACCGCGATCTGCGAGTGGAGCAACACCGGCCCGTGGGTGAGCGTCGCCGCGCCCGGCGCCGACGTCGTCAGCACGTACATCAACCATGACCTGTTCAGCAGCGGCTGGGCGGCGTGGAGCGGCACGTCGTTCGCCACGCCGAAGGTCGTCGCCGCGGTCGTCGACCGGGTCGCGACCGCCGGCTCGGTCACCGCCGCGGCCGCCGCCGTCCGCGCCGAGGCGCAGGGCAGCATGGTGGGCGGCTACCCGGCGCTGCACTGAACCACCGGCGCGACGCGACGCGGCACCGCACTGAACCACCGGCGCGACGCGGCACCGCACTGAACCACCGGCGCGACGCGGCGCCACACTGAACCACCCCGGCGCGACGCGGCGCCACGCTTGAACCACCGGCGCGACGCGGCACCGTACTGAATCAGCGGCGCAACGGCGGCGCCGCGCTCGAACCAACGACGCGGCGCCGCGCTTGAACCACGGGCGCGGCACGGAAAACACCGGGCGGAGCTGCGCCGGCGCGCCGGCGGGAACGGGGCCGCGACACCGGCCGGCGCGGCGTTGACACGCCGTGGTGCACTGTTGCCCGTGATCGAAGCGGAGGAGCCCGACCGTCCCGCGTGGCTGACCCCGGAGCGGGACGAGGAGCCGGCCGGCCCGGGCTCCCGGCTGACACTGCTGCTCATCGCCGGCGGCGCGGCGATCCTCGTCCTCGTCGCCGGCCTGGCCGCGTTCGCCCTGCTCGGCTCGTCCTCCGAGCCGGACCGGCCGCGCCCCAGGTCGGCGGCGGCCGAGCCCGTGGTGGCGGTCGCCGCCTCGACGGCACCGGCCGGGGCCACGAGCCCGCCGGCCGCGGAGCAGAGCGCCACGCCCAAGACGTCGCCGGCCAAGCCGCACGTCACGGCGGCGCGGATCAGCCTCGATCCGGCGAGCGTCACCGGCCCCTGCCCCCGCTCGACGAAGTACGTCAGGGTCAAGGTCACCGTCACGATCACGGTCTCCAGCCCCGACGTCCGGCTGCGGTACACCGTCGACGGCGGCAACGAGCACGGCGCCACGCTGCGGTCGAAGACCTTCACCGACACCTGGGAGGCGGAGGTCCGGCGGGCGGCCGGCACCTCCACCACCACGCTGCAGGTGATCGCGCCCAGCACCGCCTCCGACACGGCGACCTTCACGTACACCTGCAACTGAAGTTCAGATAGAACACCAGTTCGAACATGAATGTTCGTGAATACCGCACGATTGGTTACGCTCGATGGACCAAGAGTGACGGGACTGACGAATGCCATGATCACCGAAGGCACGCTGCTGGTGCACTGCTCGGCCAACCAGGCGCTGCGCTGCGCGCCGATCGCCGAGCGCCCCGGCGCGGGCCTCGTCATCTCACCGTTTCAGCGGGACGAGGCGGGCCTGCTCGCCACCGCCGCGTACCTGCTGCGCCAATGCCACTTCGAGGCGCCGCTGCTGCTCGACGCGGCCCGCTACGCCGGACCGGCCCGGCTGCCGGCGAGCGCGCCGTTCAACCCGCGCTGGCTGCGCCGCCAGCGGGAGCTGGGCGTGCCCGTCCTCACCGACTCCGGGTACGTCGACAGCGGCGACGAGCCGGGCCTCGCCGGCATCCTGCACCGCGCCGCGGTCCTGCCCGACACGATCGCCGTCCTGCCGCTGCACCCGATCTGGCTCCAGGACCGCCTGCACCGCACCGTCCTGACCGGTCACATCCGCGCCGCGGGCGGCCCCGTCGCGCTGGTGCTGGAGGCGAGCCGCGACCCCTTCGCCCTGCCCGGCGTGGTGGAAGGGCTCCTCGCGGTCCTCGGCTGCGGGGTGCCGACGCTGCTGCTGCGCTGCGACGTGTCGGCGCTCGGCGCGCTGTGCCACGGCGCCGCGGCCGCCGCGGTCGGCACCGTGGCGGGCCTGCGCCATCTGACGCCCCGGCCCGCGCCCCGGTCCGGTCCGGTGGCGCGTGGCTTCCGGCCGGCGGCACCGTCCGCGGTGTTCGCGCCGGCGCTGTCGTACCGCCGCATCAACGCCATCGCGAGGGCGCACCGCCGGCATCCCGACCCCGGCCTCTTCGGGTGCGCGTGCACCGTCTGCGACGGCCGCGACGTCGACTGGATGGCCGAGCTGGACGACCGCGAGCGGGAGGTGCCCGCGTTCGAGCACTCGATCCGCGTCCTGCAGGACCTCCGCGACGAGCTGCTGCGCTCGGCCGACACCGCCCCGGCGAGCTGGACGGCGCACTGCACGGACGCCGTCTACCGCTCCCGCGAGCTCGGCTGGGACCCCGCCCCGATGCTCCGCCACTGGCAGCGCCACCAGTCCCCCGGCGCCGCCGTCACCCGCCTGACCGCATGAACCCGCACCGCCCGCCGGACCCTCCCGAGCCCGCGCCGTCACCCTCCACAACGCCGGGAACGATCCGCCCGGCCGTGCGCCGCCGGACACGATCCGCCGACCGACCCGCGCGACGCCGCCCGCCGCCCGTTCCACGCCGCGACGCCGCACGCCGACCGCGCCACCAAAGCAACGCCACACGGCACCGCACGCCAAAGCACCGAACGACCCCGCACGCCGACCGCGCCACCAAAGCAACGCCACGCGGCGCCGCACGCCGGAAAGCGGCGTCACAGCCAGCCGTTGGACTGGGCGACGCCGACGGCCTCGATGCGGTTGCGGGTGCCGGTCTTCGTGATCGCCGCCGACAGGTAGTTGCGGACCGTGCTCTCCGACAGGCGCAGCCGCCCGGCGATGTCGGCGACCGTCGCGCCGCCCGCGGACTCGCGCAGCACGTCGCGCTCCCGGTCGGTGAGCGGGTCGGGCCCGGCCGCCAGGGCCGCCGCGGCGAGCGCCGGGTCCACGACCCTGCCGCCCGCGTGGACCCGCCGGACGGCGGCGGCGAGCTCCTCGACCGGACCGTCCTTCACCAGGAAGCCGCTCGCGCCGGCCTCCATCGCCCTGCGCAGATACCCGGGCCGCCCGAACGTCGTCAGGATCAGCACCCGGCACCCCGGCACCCGGTCGCGCAGCCGCGCGGCCGCGGTGATCCCGTCGCCGCCGGGCATCTCGATGTCCAGCAGCGCCACGTCGGGCCGGACCCGCTCCGCGACCGGGACGATCTCGTCGCCGGTCGCGACCTGCGCCACCACTTCGATGTCGGACTCCAGGTCCAGCAGCAGCGCCAGCGCGCCCCGCATCATGCCCTGGTCCTCGGCGAGCAGCACCCTGATCACAGCGGCAGTCTCGCAACGAGCGTGAACCCGCCACCGTCCCGCCCCCCGGCCTCCAGGGTGCCGCCGGCCGCGGCGAGCCGCTCGGTGAGCCCCCGCAGCCCGTTTCCCGATGCCGCCGCCCCTGGCGCCACTGCGGTGGCCGCCCCGCCGTCGTCCGCGACCCGCAGCGCCGCCGCACCGTCCACGGTGGAGATCTCGATGTCGCAGCGCTGCGCGCCGCTGTGCCGGACCACGTTCGTCGTCGCCTCCCGCAGCGCCCACGCGAGGAGCCGGTCGGCGTCGTCCGGCAGCGGGTCCGCCGTCCGCTGCACCGTCGCGGCGATCCCGGCGCTGGACAGCACCCCCTTCGCGCGGGTCAGCTCGGCGGTCAGGCCGCTCTCCCGATACCCCGTGACCGCCTCCCGGATCTCGACGAGCGCGCGCCGCCCGATGTCCTCGATGTCGGCGGCCTGCGCCGCCGCCGCGGCCGGGTCCCGCTCGGCGATGCGCCGCACCACCTCGGCCTTGACCACGATCACCGACAGCGTGTGGCCGAGCAGGTCGTGCAGGTCGCGGGAGAACCGCAGCCGCTCCTCCGCGACCGCGGCGACCGCCAGCGCCTCCTGCGCCCCCTGCAGCTCACGGATCAACCGGCCCATCTGGCGGATCGCGCCCACCAGCCCCGACGAGAGGACGGTGCCGACGATGGTGCTGAGCAGCGCCGCCGGCTCCGCGTGCTGCAGCAGGCCCAGCGCCGCCTCCACCGCCACCACGGCCAGTATCACGGTCAGCCCGACCGTCATCCGGGGACGGCCGCCGTACACCGCCATGCCGCACGTCGACACGAACAGCAGCAGGATCAGCCACTGCTCGCCATACGCGGCGGCCAGCGCCACGCCGAGCGCCGCGACGGTCCCGAACCCGATGCCGGCCGCCCGGCGCAGGTCGTCGCGGTGGTCGAAGCCCAGGGTGGTGACGGTGACGTAGACGGCCGTGAACAGCGCCAGGCCGACGCCGGCGACCACGCCACCGTGCTGCGACGTGATCGTGGCGAGCGGGCCCACCAGCGGAAACGTCCACACGCCGACCCAGAGCAGGCCGCCGACCGACGGCCTCCACCGCTTCCTGGGCATGCGCTCCACCCTAGCCTCCACGCCCTCGGACACGCCGGGACCTACAGGCCCGCGGTGCTGCGGACCGAGCGGCGGAAGCCGGCGACGGCCAGGGCCGTGAACGCGACCAGCCACGCGGTCAGGGTCAGCACGTCGGTGCCGGTCGGCGCGCCGCCGAAGGCGACCTGCCAGGACATGTCGGCGTACGCGTGGGTCGGCAGCCACCGCCCGACCGCCGCCACCCAGCCCGGCATCACGTCCAGCGGCAACCACAGCCCGCCGACGATCGACATCCCCAGGTACACCAGCAGGTTCAGCGGCTGCACGGTCTGCGCCGTCGCGAGATACCCCATGCCGAGCCCCAGCAGCGCGAACGGCAGCGACCCGAACCACAGCAGCGGCACGATCGCCAGCCACTGGCCGGCGCCGAGCCGGACGCCGTTGACGGCCACGGCGGCGGCGCACAGCGCGACGACCGGGACGATCGCCGTCGCCATCGCCGTGAGCCCCTTGCCGACGACGACACGCACCGGCGACAGCGGCGTGAGCCGCAGCTGCCGCATCCAGCCGATGGAGCGGTCGACCACGACGCCCGAGGCGTAGTTGAGCAGGGCGCCGATCGCCCCGTAGCCGGCCATGCTCACCATCGTGTACGTCGCGGCGACGTCCTTGTCCTGCCCGGTCAGCCCGTGCAGGTTGGTGAACAGCAGGTAGTTCAGCAGGGGCATCAGCACCACGAAGATCAGCAGTCCCGGCGTCCTGCCGAGCCGCCGCAGCTCCAGTCGTACATAGGCGAACATCGCGATCACACTCCGCTGCGGTTTCCGGTGAGGGTCAGGAACGCGTCCTCCAGGCCGGCGCCGACGACCTCCAGGTCCCGCAGCAGGCCCGCGGCCGCGAGGGCGAGGACGGTCGCGTCCGAGTCGGTCGTGGTGAGCACGACCCGCCCGTCCCGCCGCGCGACGGCGACGACGCCCGGCAGCCGCTCGAAGCCGCCGTCCTGCCCGTCCTCCCGCTCCGCCACGCTGACGGTGCGGACCGCGACCATCCGCTTCACGCTCGTGGCGGTGCCGTCGGCGATCACGCGGCCACGGTCCAGCACCACGATCCGGTCAGCGTTGTCGTCGGCCTCCTCCAGGTAGTGCGTGGAGAACAGGATGGTGCGGCCCTTGGCGGCGTAGCCGCGGATCGAGGCCCAGAACGCGCGCCGCGACTGCACGTCGAGCGCCGCCGTCGGCTCGTCGAGGATCAGCAGGTCCGGCCGGCCGATGACCGCCATCGCGAAGCGCAGCCGCTGCTGCTGACCGCCGGAGAGCCGCTCCACGGTCCGCCCCGCGAGCCCGTCCAGGTCGGCGAGGGCGATCGCCTCGGCGACGGGCATCGGCCGCGGGTACACCGCGTGCAGGAACTCCAGGAGGTCCCGCACGCTCGACCGGGGCGGGACGCCGCCGGCCTGCGGCATCGCCCCGACCCTGCCGTCGGCGACCGCGCGGGCGACCGGCCCACCGAACAGCTTGGCGGTGCCGGTCCGCGGCGGCAGCATGCCGAGCAGCAGGAGCAGCGTCGTGGACTTGCCGGCGCCGTTGGGCCCCAGCATCGCGACGACCTCACCGGCCTCGATCCGCAGCGACACGTCCCGCACCGCGAGGCCGCCGCCGCGGTACGCGTACGACACCCGGTCCAGCTCGACTGTGCTCATGCCATGACGCTATGACCGGCCCGTTCCGGGCGGCAGAGACGGCGGTACCCGATCGGCGGTGACAAAAGTACTGGTGTGGATCTTGCGCCGGTACGATCGGTGCCATGCCCCCGACCCCGCAGCCCGGCATCTTCGCCGCCGCCATGGCCGAGCACGCATACCTGGAGTTCGACCTGCGCCCCGGCACCGACCCGCGGGCGCTGCTGGCGGCGCTGACTGCGGTCGGCGAGCCGATGCCCGCGACCGGCGCCGTCAACGTCGTCATCGGCATCCGCCCCAGCCTGTGGGGCGCCGCGCCCGACGTCAGGGACTTCGACGCGCCGGTGACCGGTCCGGACGGCTTCACGATGCCGGCGACGCAGCACGACGCGTGGCTGTGGCTGGCGGGCGCCGACCGCACCGCCTTGTTCGACTACACGCGGGCCGCCCTGGCCGTGCTCGCCCCCGTCGCCGACCGCGCCTCGGAGGTCGCCGGGTGGGTGTACCACCACGACCGCGACCTCACCGGCTTCATCGACGGCACCGAGAACCCGCCGCGCAGCCTCGCCCCGTCCGTGGCCACCGCCGACGGGTGCGCCGTCGCCCTGGTCCAGCAGTGGCACCACGACACCGCGGCGTTCGACGCGCTGCCCGTCGCCGAGCAGGAGCTCGTCATCGGCCGCACCAAGCCCGACAGCGTCGAGCTCGACGAGGACCGCCAGCCCCCGACCTCCCACGTCTCGCGCACCGTGATCACCTCGGCGGACGGCGAGGAGCTGAAGATCTACCGCCGCAACACCGCCTGGGGCACCGTCAGCGAGCACGGCACGATGTTCGTCGGCTTCTGCGCCACCCAGCACCCGCTCGCCGAGATGCTGCGCCGCATGGCCGGCACCGACGACGGCGTCCGCGACGCCCTCACCCGCTACACGACCCCGCTGACCGGCGCGTACTACGTCATCCTCCCGGTCGAGGCGCTCGGCTGACCGTCCCGGGGCTGACCATGGAAGGTGGCGGCTACGGCGCAGCCGTCATCCGTCGTCACCGGTCAGCCTGTCCCGGAAGAACTTCCCCAGCGTTCTGGTGTCCCCCCGGCCGCCGATGCTCGCCGCGAAAACACACAGCGCCGTCTTTCCTTGTGGAGCACGACGAATCCGGTGGAGTAGGTCCGGCGGTGCAGCTGACCCAGGTCATACGTGCGGCCGTCGAGCTGGTACTCCACCTCGAGCGGCATCGCGGGTCGCCCGGACCGGGCGCAGGAAACCCCCCGCCCCACGGTCGTCGATGGGAACAGCTGGCGCCTCTCCTGGTACACAGCCTTCTCTGAGCACGGTCCGGGCACACACCGGGTCGCTGGTGTGCCCGGGTCGCGTCAGTGGGCTCTGGGGACGAGGTGCTCCAGGCCGATGGGAAGGTCGCGGACCCGGATGCCGGTGGCGTGGTGGACGGCGTTGGCCACGGCGGCGGCGGTGCCGACGATGCCCAGCTCACCGATGCCCTTCACGCCCATGGGGTTGAGGTGGGGGTCCTCCTCGTCGAGGAAGACGACCTCGATCCGCGGGACGTCGGCGTTGACGGCCACGTGGTAGGCGGCCAGGTCGCCGGTGACGAAGTCGCCGGTGCGGGGGTCCACGACGGAGCGCTCCAGCAGGGCGCCGGACAGGCCCATGGTCATGCCGCCGATGAGCTGGGAGCGGGCGGTGGTGGGGTTGACGATGCGGCCGGCGGCGAAGACGCCCAGGAGGCGGTCGACGCGGACCTCGCCGGTGACGGTGGAGACGCGGACCTGGCAGAACTGGGCACCGTACGCGTCGCGGGCGAAGTCCGGCCGGTCGCGGACGTCGGGGGTGGTGTCGGCGCGGACGGCGACGCCGCCGTCGGGGACCGTGCCGCCGTGGTCGCGGTCGATGCGCTCGCGCAGCAGGCGGCACGCCTTGGTGACGGCCCAGCCCCAGGAGGCGGTGCCCATCGACCCGCCCGCGACGGTGGCGGGGCCGATCGCCGAGTCGCCGACGGTGATCGCGACGTGCTCGAGGGGCACGGCGAGAGCGTCGGCGGCGATCTGGCGCAGGACGGTGCGGGCGCCGGTGCCGATGTCGGCGGCGTTGACCTCCACGTCGAAGCGGTGGTCGGCGGTCGCCCGGGCGAGGGCCGTCGAGGGCCACGTGATCGCCGGGAAGGTGGAGGCGGCGACGCCGGTGCCGATCAGCCACTCGCCGTCGCGGCGGACGGCGGGGCGCGGGTCGCGGGAGGCCCAGCCGAAGCGCTCCGCCCCCGCCTCCAGGCACTCGACGAGATGCCGGCTGGAGAACGGGATCCGCTCCTCGGGGTGCTCCGGCGGCTCGTTGTCGATCCGGAACCGCACCGGGTCCCAGTTCCCGGCGAACGCCAGCTCGTCGATCGCGGACTCCAGGGCGAACGACCCCGGGCACTCGCCGGGTGCCCGCATCCATCCCGGGGTCGGCACGTCGAGGGCCACCACCCGGTGCGTCGTGAGCCGGTTCGGCGCGGCGTACATGTGCCGCGACAGCACCGCGCTCTGCTCGACGAACTCGGCCAGCTGTGACGTCTGGCTGACCGCGTCGTGTCCGATGGCGAGCAGCTCGCCCTGCGCCGACGCGCCGAGGCGGATCCGCTGGATCGTCGGCGTGCGGTAGCCGCCGAGCGCGAAGACCTGCTGCCGGGTCAGCGACAGCTTCACCGGCCGGCCCACGAACCGCGCCGCCATCGCCGCGAGGACCGTGTTGGCCGCGGTCGCCGCCTTGCCGCCGAAGCCGCCGCCGACGTGCTCGTTGACGACGCGCACCGCGGACGGCGGCAGCTCGAACAGGCCGGCGAGCACGTCGTGGACCGACGTGGAGGCCTGGGTGGCGTCGAACACGACGAGGCAGCCGCGCTCCCAGAACGCGGTCGTCGCGTGCGGCTCCATCGCGCAGTGGTGCTCCGCCGGCGTGCGGTAGGTCGCGTCGACCCGCACCGCCGAGGCGGCGAGCCCGGCGTCGACGTCACCGATCGCGGACCGGGCCGGGTAGCCGGCGTTGACCTGCACCGGCTGGTACAGCGCGGGATGGTCGATCCGCAGCACCGTGTCGGCGATGGTCCCGCCCTCGCTGACCCGCACGAGATCGGCGCCGGCCCGGGCGGCCTCCGGCGACGTCGCGACGACGACGGCGACGACCTGCCCCCGGAACGAGATGCGCGGCGACTGCAGGAGCAGCAGCTCCGGATCGCCGATGGGCTCCAGGCGGGGCGCGTTGCCGTGCCACAGGATCGCCAGGACGCCGTCCTCCGCGAGCGCCCGCGACGTGTCGACGCCGGTGACGACCCCGCGGGCCACCGTCGACTGCACCACCCACGCGTAGGCGGCGCCGGGCACCGGATGGTCGACGGCGTACGGCGCGCGGCCGGTGACCTTGTCCCACGCCTCGACGCGCGGGCTCGCCACCCCGATCGCGGGTGGCGCCGTCCTTCTCACCGCGGTGGTCACCAGCTGGCCTCCGTCATCCCCCGCAGGACCCCGACCGTCAGGTTGCGGATCAGGGGCACCTTGTACGCGTTGTCCCGCAGCGGTCTCGCCGCGGCGAGCTCCTCGTCCGCGGCCCGTTCGAAGCTGTCGACGGTCGCCGTCGCGCCGCGCAGCATCCGCTCCGCCGCGTACGCCCGCCACGGCCGGTGCGCGACCGCCCCGTAGGCCAGCCGGACGTCCCGCACGATCCCGTCGCGGACGTCCAGGGCGGCGGCGACCGACCCGGCGGCGAACGCGAACGACGAGCGGTCGCGGACCTTCCGGTACGTCGACAGCCGCGCGATCGGGCTGGCCGGCAGCACCACGGCGGTGATCAGCGCCCCCGGCGGGAGGTTCGTGTCGCGTTCCGGCCGTTCGCCGGGCAGCCGGAAGAACTCGTGCACGCTCATCTGCGCTGGCCCGTCCGGCGTCAGCAGCTCGACCCGGGCGTCGACGAGGACCAGGGCGACCGCGAGGTCCGACGGGTTCGTCGCGACGCACTGCGGGGAGGCGCCGAGGATCGCGAGGTCGCGGTGCTCGCCGTCGCGGGCGTCGCAGCCGGACCCCGGCCGCCGCTTGTTGCACGCCTTGGTGACGTCGGTGAAGTACCGGCAGCGGGTGCGCTGCAGCAGGTTCCCGCCGAGGGTGGCCCGGTTGCGCAGCTGCGCCGACGCGCCGGACAGCAGCGCCAGGGCGACCGCCGGGAACCTGGTCCGCACCATCGGGTCGGCGGCGAGGTCGCTGTTGGCGGTGAGCGCGCCGACGCGGATCCCGCCGTCGGGCAGCTCCTCGATGTCCCGCAGCGGCAGGCCGGTCACGTCGACGAGCAGGTCGGGCGCGGTGACGCCGAGCTTCATCAGGTCGACGATGTTGGTGCCGCCGGCGAGGAACGCGGCACCGGGGCGCGCCATCTCCGCGACGGCGGACCCGGCCTCACCGGCCCGCTGGTAGGCGAACGGTCTCATCGCGCGGCCACCCCGATCGACGACTGGATCGCGGCGACGATGTTGGTGTACGCGCCGCAGCGGCAGAGGTTGCCCGACATCCGTTCCCGGATCTCGTGCTCGTCCAGCGTCACGCCCTGCTCCGCGGAGGCTTCCCCGAGGGCCTCCTCGAGCATGCCGACGGCGGAGCAGATCTGGCCGGGCGTACAGAAGCCGCACTGCATCGCGTCGTACGCCACGAACGCCTCCTGCATCGGGTGCAGCGCCGGGCGCTCGTCCGGCGGCGCCGCCGTGTGGGTCGCGGTGCGGCTGCTGAGCCCCTCGACCGTCGTCACCTCGGCGTCCTGACAGGTGACGGCGAGGATCAGGCAGCTGTTCACCCGCCGGCCGTCGAGCAGGACCGTGCACGCGCCGCACTGGCCGTGGTCGCAGCCCTTCTTCGTGCCCGGCAGCTGCAGCTGCTCGCGGAGCACGTCGAGCAGGGTCGCCCGGTTGTCGGTCCGCAGCTGCTGCGGGTGACCGTTGACGCTGAGCATGACGTCGCTGGTGAACTGGCTCTCCACGGACGACCTCCTGCCCAGCCGGGCCCCACCCATGCACGCCCCACCCTTCGGGGTCCGCGAAGTCACCCGAACTGTGGGACCGTGAGTGGTGTGAACGGCGCAGTCACCCGGGACGGCTGTCCCGTCGACCTGTATCGCCTGCTGCCGGCGACCGGCGAGCCCGCGCTCGTCCATGCGGCGGTCCCGCCCGGCGCGGAGATCCTCGAGCTGGGGTGCGGCGCCGGCCGGCTCACCCACCCGCTGACCGGCCTCGGCCATCCGGTGACGGCCGTCGACAACTCCGCCGAGATGCTCGCCCACGTGCGCGGCGCCGCCACCGTCCTCGCCGACATCGAGACGCTCGACCTCGACCGGCGGTTCCCGGTGGTCCTGCTGGCGAGCCACCTCTGCAACACCCCCGACGACCGGCTGCGCGGCCGGCTCCTCGCCGCCTGCCGCCGGCACCTCGACGCGGCCGGCCGGGTCGTGGTCCAGTGGCTGCCGCCGGCGTGGTTCGACCGCGTGTTCGCCGACATGCGCCCCGTCAGCGGCCGCATCGGCGACATCGAGGTGACCGACAGCCCGCTCTCCCACGACGGCACGGTCCTGCAGGCGATGTGCACGTACCGCGACACCGCGTCGCCGGACGCCGCCGTCTGGACGCACCGCTTCGCCACCCGCCGGCTGAGCCGCGCCGAGCTGCACGCCGCCCTGACCGGCGCGGGCCTGCGCTTCGAGCGCCACCTCGACCCCGGGCGGCGCTGGTTCACCGCCGTGCTGTGACGCCCTTGACCTCAACGTCACTTCATGTTCGACGCTGGTGCGCATGAAGGCGATCGAGGTCGCCCGCTTCGGCGGGCCGGAAGTCCTGCAACTGCGTGAGGTGCCCGACCCGGTCCCGGGCGACGGCGAGGTGGTCGTCGAGGTCGAGGCCGCCGACACCCTGTGGCTGGAGACCCAGGTCCGGGCCGGCCGCAGCGCCTACTTCCCGGTGACGCCGCCGTACCGGCCGGGCGTCGGCGTCACCGGCACCGTCGACGGCCGGCGGGTCCTCGCCCGGCTCGGGCACGCCGGCGGCGGCTACGCGACCCGGGTCGCCGTCGCCGCCGCCGACCTCGTCGACGTGCCCGGCGGGGTCGGCCCGCGGGAGGCCGCCGCGGTCCTGCACGACGGCGTCACCACCCTGGCGTTGCTGGACGTCGTGAAGGTCGTCGCCGGCGACCGGGTGCTCGTCACCGCCGCCGCGGGCGGGATGGGCGCGCTGCTCGTCCAGGCCGCGAAGGCCGCCGGCGCGACGGTGGTGGCGGCGGCCCGCGGTGCCGCCAAGCTCGGTGCGCTGCGGACGCTCGGCGCCGACGTCGTCGTCGACTACAGCGTCGCGGACTGGACGGACGCGGTGTGGGAGGCGACCGGCGGGCTCGACGTGGTCCTCGACGGCGCCGGCGGCGACTACGGCCGCGCCGCGTTCGACCTCGTCGTGGAGGGCGGCCGCTTCTCCGCGCACGGCACCCCCGCCGGCGCGTTCGCCACCGCCGATCCCTCGGTCGCGCGGTCCCGCGGCGTCACCGCGACGGGGATCGACGAGGTCCAGCTCCCCCCGGAGCGCTTCCGCGCCTACCTGGCCCGCGCCCTGGACGACGTCGCCGCCGGGCGGCTCGCGCCCCTCATCGGCCAGGCGTTCCCGCTGGCCCGCGCCGCCGACGCGCACGCCGCGATCGAGTCGAGGACGGCCGTCGGCAAGACGGTCCTAACAGTCACATGAGACGGCCCAGCGCGGGGCGGTCAGCTCGTCGGCGGGGCGCCGGTCGGGCCCGGCCGGCGACACGAACGTGAAGCCCTCCCGCACCCAGTACTCGTAGCCGCCGAGCATCTCCTTGACGTCGTAGCCGAGCTTCGCGAACTCCAGGGCCGCCCGGGTGGCGCCGTTGCAGCCCGGGCCCCAGCAGTACGTGACGACCTGGGTGCCGGGCGGGACCAGCTCGGCGGCGCGGTCGGCGATCTGCGCCGTCGGGAGGTGCACGGCGCCCGGCAGGTGCCCCTGCGCCCAGGCCTGCGCGCCGCGCGAGTCGACGACGACGTAGTCCGTGGTGCGGGCCTCCAGCGCGGCGTGGACGTCGCTGACGTCGGTCTCGAAGCGCAGGCGTCCGGCGAAGTGCTCGATGGCGGCGGTGTCGGTCATGCGTTCATGGTGTCGCCGGCACCGGGCGGCGGAACAGTGGCGTGAATGCCACCCTCCGCTAAGATACCGCCATGCTCGACGTCTCCGTTCTGGTGTATCCGGGCATGTCGGCCTTCGAGACCGGGATCGTCACGGAGGTGTTCGGGCTGCCCCGCCCGGAGTTCGACCGGCCCTGGTATCGCCTGGTCGTGTGCGCGCCGAGCGACGCGCCGGTGCCGATGATCGGCGGGGCGACGCTCACCACCCCGTTCGGCCTGGCGGACTTCGCCGCCGCCGACACCGTCATCGTGCCGGGCGTCGCCGACGTGCACCGGGACCCGCCGGCCGCGGTCCTCGACGCGCTGCGCGCCGCGCACGGCCGCGGCGCCCGCATCCTGTCGATCTGCTCCGGCGCGTTCGCGCTCGCCGCCGCCGGGCTGCTCGACGGCCGGCGCGCCACCACCCACTGGCGCTACGCGGACCTGCTGCGGCGCCGGTTCCCCGCCGTCCACGTGGACCCCGGCGTCCTCTATCTCGCCGACGGCGACGTGTGGACGAGTGCCGGCAGCGCCGCCGGCCTCGACCTGTGCCTGCACGTCGTGCGCGCCGACCACGGCGCCGCGATCGCCAACGCCGTCGCCCGCCGGCTCGTCGTGCAGCCGCACCGCGACGGCGGCCAGGCGCAGTACATCGAGGCGCCGATGCCCGGCGACGTCGGCGACGACCGGATCGCCCGCAGCGTCGACTGGGCCCTCGCGCACCTCGCGGAGCCGCTCAGCGTCGACGTGCTGGCCCGGCAGGCGCACATGTCGCCGCGCACCTACCTGCGGCACTTCACCCGCACCACCGGCACGAGCCCGATCCGCTGGCTGATCCGGCAGCGGGTCCAGGCGAGCCTGGCGCTGCTCGAGTCGACGGACACGCCGATCGAGCAGATCGCGGCGGCGGTCGGGTTCGACACGCCGGTCACGTTCCGGCACCACTTCGCCGCGACCATGCGCACCTCGCCGTCGGCGTACCGGCAGGCGTTCCGGACAGAAAGGAGCGCCGCCGGCAGGTAAGGTGACGCGCTGTGCGCCTCTGGTTGACGCTCGTCGGCATCGGCTTCCGGCGATGGTCGACCTACCGGCTCGCGGCGTTCGCGGGCGCGTTCACCAACAGCGTCTTCGGGCTGATCCGCGCCGGGGTCGTCACCGCGACCGTCGCCGTGGCCGGCGGCACCCTCGGCGGCTACGACACGCTGGCGGGCGTCACCTACGTGTGGCTCGGGCAGGCCCTCATCGGCCCGGTCTACTTCTTCGCGTGGAGCGAGCTGGCGCAGCGCATCCGCTCCGGCGACGTCGCCGTCGACCTGGCCCGCCCCGTCGACCCGATGCTCGCGTACCTCGCCGCCGACCTGGGCCGGGCGGCGTTCGTGTTCCTGCCCCGCGGCCTGCCGCCGCTCGCCGTCGGCGCGCTGGTGACGGGGCTCGCCCTGCCCGGCGACCCGCTCGGGTACGCCCTCGGGGTGCTGAGCGTCGCCCTCGCGGTCGTGGTGTCGTTCGCGTGCCGCTGGCTGGTCAACCTGACCGCGTTCTGGCTGCTGGACCTGCGCGGCCCGATGACGCTGTACCTGCTGGTCACCAACATCCTGTGCGGCCTCGCGGTGCCGGTGCACTGGTTCCCCGGCTGGCTCGCCGCCGTCGCCGCCGCCAGCCCGTTCCCGTCGATGCTGCAGACCCCGATCGACGTGCTCATGGGCCACGCCGCCGGCTGGGACGCGGTGCGGCTGCTGGCCGTGCAGGCCGCCTGGGCCGCCGCGCTGCTCGCCGCCGGCCGGGTCGTCTTCGGCTTCGGCACGCGCAAGCTGGTGATCCAGGGTGGCTAACCCGTACGTGGTGCTCGTCCGGATGCGGATGCGGGCGCAGACGGTGTACCGGGGCTCGTTCGCGGTCGAGATCCTCGCCAGCCTCGGCGCGACGGTCAGCGGCTTCGGCGAGCTGTACGTCATCTTCGCCAACGTGCCCGCGCTCGGCGGCCTCGACTTCACCGCCGCGGTGCTCGTCTTCGCGATCGGGCACGTCTCGTTCAGCCTCGCCGACCTGGTCGTCGGGCACCTCGACGCGCTGCCGACCTACCTGCGGGCCGGCACGCTCGACGCGTTCCTGCTGCGGCCGCTGCCGGTCCTCGCCCAGCTGATCACCGCCGACATCTCGTTGCGGCGCTTCGGCCGTACCGTCGCCGGCACCGCCATCGCCGTCACCGCCCTGGCTTCGTCCGATGTGGACTGGACGCCGGCGAAGGGTGCGCTGCTCGCGGTGACCGTGTGCTCCGGCGCGGCCCTGTTCGCCGCGTTCTTCGTCGGTGCCGCCGCCGTGCAGTTCTGGCTCGTCGAGGGCACCGAGTTCACGGCGTCGTTCGTGTACGGCGGCAACTACGCCGCCCAGTTCCCGGCGAGCGTGTTCGCCACGCCCGTCCGCGTGCTCTTCACGTTCGTCGTGCCGGCGGCGTTCGTGGCCTACCTGCCGGTGCTGACCCTGCTCGACCTGCCGGGCGGGGGCGCCCTCGGCTGGTGCTCGCCCGTCGCCGCCGCGGCGGTCTGGATCGTGGCGCTGCTCGGCTGGCGGGCGGGCCTGCGGCACTACACGGGAGCGGGATCGTGAACATCATCTCCGTGTCGAACCTGCGCCGCGCGTTCGGCGCGAAGACGGCAGTGGACGACCTCTCGTTCGACGTCCCGCCCGGCGCCGCCGTCGGCTACATCGGCGCCAACGGGGCCGGCAAGTCGACCACCATCAAGATGCTCACCGGCATCCTCAAACCCACCTCCGGCACGGCACTGACCTGCGGCCTGGAGCCGCTGCGGCAGCGCCGGCAGCTGGCCCGCCGCATCGGCGTCGTCTTCGGGCAGCGCAGCCAGCTGTGGTGGGACCTGCCGCTGCGCGACTCGTTCCGGGCCCTCGGCGCGATCCACCGCCTCGGCCCCGACGCGGTGCGCGCCCGCACCAGTGAGCTCGTCGACCGCCTGGACCTCGGCGACTTCGTCGACACCCCCGTCCGGCAGCTGTCGCTCGGCCAGCGCATCCGCGGTGAGGTCGCCGCGGCCCTGCTGCACGGCCCGGAGCTGCTCATCCTCGACGAGCCCACGATCGGCCTCGACGTGCTCAGCAAGGAGCGCCTGCGGGTGTTCCTCACCGAGCAGCGCGCCCAGCACGGCACCAGCCTGCTGCTGGCCACCCACGACATGGGCGACGTGCGCCGCCTCACCGAGCGCATCCTCGTCGTCGACCACGGCCGGCTCGCCTTCGACGGCACCCTCACCGAGCTCGCCGGCCAGGTCGGCGCCGAGCGCATCGTCGTGCTCGACCTCACCGAGCCCGCCCCCGACCTCGTCGGCGTCCCCGGCACCCGCCTGGTCGGCGTCGAGGCCGGCGGCCTGCGCCAGCGGCTGTCGTTCGCCCCCGGCGAGACGACGGTCGCCGCTATCCTGTCCGTCGTGGCGTCGCGCGCCCAGGTGCACGACCTGACCATCGAGGAGCCTGACATCGAAGCCGTGGTGCGGAGGTTGTACGCGTCGTGACCACCCCTTCCGACGACGTCCTGGTCTCGGTGGCGCTGGCCCGAGAGGCCCTCGCCGGCGTCCCCGACGACGGCTGGGACCGCCCCGCCGGCACCCTCACCTGGACCTGCTGGGAGGTCGTCGAGCACGCCGCCGACGACCTGTTCGCCTACGCGGCCCAGATCGGCGTGCCCGACCCGCCGGTGACCGCCTACCTGCCGATCGCCTACCGCTCCCAGTACGACGGCGGCCCCGTCAGCACCGTCTTCGTCGAGCGCTCCGGCGGCACCATCGGCCTGCTCCGCACGCTGTCCGCCTGCGCCGCGATGCTCGCCGGCGCCGTGACCCTCGCCCCGCCGTCGCGCCGGGCGTACCACCCGTACGGCGTCAGCGACGCCCCGGGCTTCGCCGCCATGGGCGTCGTCGAGGTGCTCGTCCACACCTTCGACGCCGCCGCCGGCACCGGCGTCGCCTGGACCCCGCCCGCCGACCTGTGCGCCCGCGCCCTCGACCGCCTCTTCCCGGGCCTGCCCGACCACCCGGACCCGTGGGAGCTCCTCCTGTGGGCCACCGGCCGCCGCGCCCTGCCCGACCACCCGGCCCGCTCCGAGTGGCGCTGGGACGGCCGCCCCCTCCACGAACGCGCATAGCACCTGGCCACGGAGCGTCCCACCACCACCGATGTGACGCGGGCGTGACGGTTCACCGATGGCCCTGCGTCTTCGAGATCGCGGGCCATGCTCCCCGTGCCGGTCAGACCCGAGCCACCGCGTGAGTCGTTGATAATGCGTATTAGTCACTGACGCGAACGGATAACGAAACCTCCCCCGGCGCTTGACGGCGCCGCCCGGGCGAGCGCAGGATTCGAGCCCTGAAGGTGCTGATACGCATTAGCGAAGGGGATCGTCGTGGGGCGTCGGGTCACGCAGCGGGACATCGCGCGGATGACGGGCGTCAGCCAGGCGACGGTCTCGGTGGTGCTGAACGACCGGGCGGACAGCGAGATCCGGATCGCGCCCGAGACGCGGCAGCGGGTGCTCGACGCGATCCGCGCCACCGGCTACGTGGCGGACGTCGTCGGCCGCCGGCTGGCGGACCGCAGCAACCGGATCCTCGGGGTGTTCACCTACGAGCCGGTGTTCCCCAGCACGACCGCGGACTTCTACCACCCGTTCCTGGTGGGTATCGAGCAGCGGGCCGAGCAGGTGGGGTGTGACCTGCTGCTGTTCACGTCGGGGCCGCACCGGATGCGGCTCGCCGACGGGTGCATCGTGCTCGGGCGGTTCATCGGGAAAGAGGAGCTGGCGCGGCTGGTCGGCGAGCACCACCCGTTCGTGAGCGTCGGACGGCGGGACTCGCCGGACGTGCCGTACGTGGGGGCCGACTACGGGGGCGCGACCGCCGCGCTGGTCGCGCGGGCCGTCGCGCTGGGGCACCGGAGGTTCGCCTACGTCGGCACCGGCGGGCCCGCCGAGTCGCACCTCGACCGGCTGCGCGGGTTCGCCGACGCGTGCCTGGCGGCCGGGGTGCACGCCACCCACCAGCTGCGGTGGACGCCCCAGGACGACGTCACCGCGATCTTCCTGGAGGAGCCCGCCGACGCGGCCGAGCTCATCACCAATCTCCGCGACCACGGGCGGGACGTGCCCGGCGACGTGTCGGTGGTGGTGCTCGGCGAGCCGACCAGGGCCGGCGCCACTCCCCCGCCGCTGGACGTGACGAGGTTCCGCACACCGCGCAGCGAGATGGGCCGGCAGGCCGTGGACCACCTGACCGAACTGGTCAACGGGGCGCAGGGCCGGCAGACGTTGCTGGCCTGCGAGCTCGTCGCGGGTGAAACCCTGAAAACAGCAAGATCGAGGAGAGACACGTGAAGGAGATCACGGCGGACGTGCTCGTCGTGGGCGGCGGGCTCGGCGGGGTGGCGGCGGCGCTCGCCGCGCTGCGGGCCGGGCGGACGGTCGTGCTCACCGAGGAGTTCGACTGGATCGGCGGCCAGCTCACCAGCCAGGCCGTGCCACCGGACGAGCACTCCTGGGTCGAGCAGTTCGGCGTGACGGCCAGCTACCGGGCGCTCAGGGACGGGATCCGCGACTACTACCGCCGGTACTACCCGCTGACCGACGCGGCCCGGCGGTGGGTGCACCTCAACCCCGGCGCCGGCGGCGTGAGCCGGCTGTGTCACGAGCCCGCGGTGGCGAAGGCGGTGCTGGAGGCGATGCTTCAGCCGTACCGTGGCGGCGGCAGGCTCCGCGTGCTCCAGCCGTGGAGGGCGACGGCCGCCGAGAGCGACGGCGACCGGGTCACGTCCGTGACCGGCAGGCACCGCGACACCGGCGAGCAGACGGTCGTCACCGCGCGGTACGTGCTGGACGCGACCGAGACCGGCGAGCTGCTGCCGCTGACCGGCACCGAGTACGTGACGGGCTTCGAGTCGCAGGACGACACGGGCGAGCCGAGCGCACCGGCGACGGCGCAGCCGGCGAACATGCAGGCGGTCTCGGTGTGCTTCGCGATCGACCACGTCGACGGCGACCACACCATCGACCGGCCCAACTCCTACGGGTTCTGGCGGGCCTACACGCCGCCGTTCTGGGGCGGGCCGCTGCTGTCATGGCGCTCACCGCACCCGCGGACCCTGGAGATCTCCGAGCGCAGCTTCACGCCCAACCCCGACGACGACCCCCTGGGCGTCGTGGCCGACCAGCGGCTCAACCCGGGCGACGCGAACCTGTGGACGTTCCGGCGGATCGCGGCCCGCAACCTGTTCACGCCGGGCGCGTACGCCAGCGACATCTCGCTCGTCAACTGGCCGATGATCGACTACTTCGAGGCCCCGGTCATCGACGTCCCGGACGCGGACGAGCAGCTGGCGCGCGCCCGGGAGCTGTCGATGTCGGTGCTGTACTGGCTGCAGACGGAGGCCCCGCGCCCCGACGGCGGCACCGGCTTCCCCGGCCTGCGGCTGCGCGGCGACGTGACGGGCGGCGGCGACGGCCTGGCCCAGGCGCCGTACGTGCGCGAGTCGCGGCGCATCCTCGCCGACTACACCATCGTGGAGCAGGACCTGTCCCACGCGGTCCGCGGCGACAAGGGCAGCGTCACCTACGCCGATTCGGTCGGGGTCGGCATGTACCGCATCGACCTGCACCCGTCCACGGGCGGCGACACGTACATCGACGTGCCGTCCAGCCCGTTCCAGATCCCGCTCGGCGCGCTGCTGCCCCGCCGGGTGGAGAACCTCCTGCCGGCGGCGAAGAACCTCGGCACGACCCACATCACCAACGGCTGCTACCGCCTGCACCCCGTCGAGTGGAACATCGGCGAGGCCGCCGGCGCCCTGGCCGCGTTCTGCCTGAACGAGGGCACCACTCCCCGCGCCGTCCGGGAGGACCCGTCCCGGCTCGCCGACTTCCAGTCCCGGCTCACCGCCGACGGCGTCGAGCTCGCCTGGCCCGACGTCACCGCGTACTGAAGACACCCCCACCTTCTGGAGACCCCCATGCGACTGAAAGCATCGCTGGCAATCGCCACCGCGGCCCTGCTCGGCCTCACCGCGTGCGGCTCGGGCGACAAGGAAACGCCGAAGGACACCGGACCGGTTTCGTTGCGCATGACGATCTGGACCGCCAACGAGGCGCACCTGAAGCTGTTCAACGAGATCGCCACCGAGTACAAGTCCGCCCACCCGAACGTCACCGAGATCAAGTTCGACTCGCTGCCGTTCGACACGTACACCACCGCGCTGACCACCCAGATCGCCGGCGGCAACCAGCCCGACCTCGCCTGGATCCTGGAGAACTCCGCGCCCGACTTCGTCTCCTCTGGCGCGCTCGTCCCGCTCGACGACACGCTGAAGAAGACGCCGGGCTATCAGTTCGAGGACCTCGGCGCCAGCCCGATGAAGCTCTGGCAGAGCCAGGGGAAGCTGTACGCGTACCCGTTCTCGACCTCGCCGTTCGGCATGTTCGTCAACAATGATCTGGTGAAGAAGGCGGGCAAGCCCACGCCCGCGGAGCTCATCGCGGCGGGGAACTGGAACTGGGACACCGCGCTGCAGACCGCGTCGGCCGTCAACGCCGCCACCGGCAAGGCCGGGCTCGTCGTGCGGGACTTCGACTACAAGTCGTGGCAGAACCTGGCCAGCTTCTGGGGCGGCTGGGGCGCGCAGGCGTGGAGCGCCGACGGCAAGACCTGCGGCTTCGACAAACCCGAGATGGTCGAGGCGATGACGACGCTGCACAAGGCGATCTTCACCGACAAGGCCCTGCCGGGCCCGGGTGTGAGCGCCGACTTCTTCGCCGGTGACGCGGCCATGACGATCACCCAGATCAGCCGGGCGTCGCTGCTGAAGAACCAGTTCGGCTGGGACCTGGTGCCGCTGCCGAAGGGCAAGGTCGGCGACTACGCGGTGTTCGGCCAGGCCGGCATCGGGGTGTTCAAGAAGGGCAAGCACGCCGACGCGGCGCAGGAGTTCCTCGCGTTCATGACCAGCCCGGCGAACTCGGCGAAGCTCGCCGCGTACTTCCCGCCGCCGCGCACGTCGCAGCAGACCGCCGAGACGCTCGCCAAGACCAACCCGCTGCTCAAGCCCGAGCAGCTGCAGAAGGTCGTCGTCGACGGGATCGCCAAGGGCGCCGTCGGCCCCAGCCACGCCGGGTTCGCCGAGCTGTCGCAGACCGTCCGCGCGAGCCTCGACCCGCTGTGGCAGCCGCAGGCGGACGTCAAGGCGGTGCTGTCCGGCGTGTGCGCGAAGATCTCCCCGCAACTGGCGAAGCAGTGAGGCTTCGGTCAAAGACCGCGGACCGGCTGGCTGGGTGGCTGTTCATCGCCCCCCAGCTGGCCGGCTCGGCCGTCTTCGTCTTCGCGCCGCTGTGCCTCGTCCTCTGGTACAGCCTGCACGAGTGGAACGTGCTCGCCGGCAGCTTCGAGTTCGTCGGCGGCGACAACTACCAGGCCCTGCTCGACGACCCGACCCTGCCGTCGGTGCTGCGGGCCACCGGGATCTTCTCCGTCGGGCTGGTCGTGTTCAACCTCAGCCTCGCGCTGCTGCTCGCCGTGCTGCTCAACCAGCGGCTGCGGGGGCTCACGGTGTACCGGACGCTGTTCTTCTCCCCCGTGGTCGTGTCGCTCGTCGCCTGGACGATCGTGTGGGGCTTCCTGCTGCAGTCCAACGGCGGCATCAACGGCCTGCTCCACGCGGTCGGCGTCGAGGGACCCAACTGGCTGCGGACCGGGCCGACCGCGATGGTGTCGGTGATCGCGGTGCAGGTGTTCAAGAACGTCGGGCTCAACATGGTGCTCTTCCTGGCGGCGCTGCAGGGCGTGCCGGGCGAGCTCTACGAGGCCGCCCAGCTGGACGGCGCGTCGGCGTGGACCCGGTTCCGGCGCATCACGGTGCCGATGATCAGCCCAACGATCCTGCTCACGTCCATCATCACCGTGGTCGGGTCGCTGCAGGTCTTCGCCCAGATCGCCGTCCTCACCCAGGGCGGGCCGGGCACGTCGACGACGGTGCTCGTCTACTACCTCTACCAGCAGGCGTTCCAGTTCCATCACTTCGGCTACGGCTCCACCCTGGCCATCCTGCTGTTCGTCATCGTGCTCGCCCTGACGCTCGTGCAGTGGCAGCTGCGCCGGAAGTGGGTCGTCCATGAGCAATAAGGCCAAGGTGCTGGTATACGGGCTGCTGTCGGTGCTCTGCGTGCCGTTCGTGTTCCCGACCTGGTGGATGGTGACGTCGTCGTTCAAGCCGACGAGCGAGATCTTCGCGTACCCGCCGAAGCTGCTGCCCTCCGAGTGGCACTTCGGCGCGTACCGGGAGGTGTTCCGGCTGCAGCCGTTCGCGGAGCAGTACTGGAACAGCCTGTACATCGCGGCGATCGTCACCGTGGGCACCATGGCGGTCGCGTCCCTGGCCGGCTACGCCTTCGCCCGGATCCAGTTCCCCGGGCAGAACGCGATGTTCGTGGTCGTGCTCACCGGCCTGCTCATCCCGAGCGAGGTGACGATCGTGCCGCTGTTCCAGCTGTTCAACCGGTTCGGGCTGATCGACACGCACTGGCCGCTGATCCTGGTGCCGATCTTCGGCGCGCCGAGCGTCCTGGCGACGTTCATCATGCGGCAGTTCTTCGTGACGCTGCCGAAGGAGCTGGAGGAGGCGGCGCGCGTCGACGGGCTCGGCCGGTTCAACACGTTCCGGCTGATCGCCCTGCCGCTCGCCCGGCCGGCGCTGGGGGCGGTCGGCATCTTCACGTTCCTCAACAGCTGGAACCTGTTCCTGGAGCCGGTGGTGTACCTGTCGAGCAAGGACAAGTTCACGCTGCCGCAGGCGTTGACGCAGTACGTCGACGCGTACGGCGGGCCGATGTGGGACGTCCAGCTGGCCGCCGCGTCGCTGACCGCGCTGCCCGTCCTGGTCGTGTTCGTCCTCGCCCAGCGCCAGTTCGTCGAGGGGCTGGCCCACACGGGGCTCAAAGGGTGATACACCTTCGCCTGTGAGCGGGCAGGAGCGCAGCGGATGGCTGCGAACCAGAGGCACAGCGCTTGGCTCAGGCCGACGCCGGAGCGCAGCGGAGGCGGCGGCATGAGCAGACGCGTCACGCAGCGGGACATCGCGCGGATGACGGGGGTGAGCCAGGCGACGGTGTCGCTGGTGCTCAACAACCGCACCGGTGACGACGTGCGGATCGCGCCGGAGACCCGGCAACGGGTGCTCGACGCGATCCGCGCCACCGGCTACGTATCGGAACATCACACCTCATAACAACACTCACAAACCACTGAAACTCGGTTGTGCTCTTGG
>NZ_JBFAJA010000068.1:0-79929 GCF_040654975.1 Dactylosporangium sp. NPDC050588
CACTCGGTACGACAAACTCGCCGTCCGCTGGCAGGCAGTCCTCACCATCACCATCATCGGCGAGTGGCTCTGACCCGTTATGAAACGCGCCCTAGGTCCGTGCTACCAGCGGTGGCGGGGTCGATCCTGTCCGGATGTTCGCCTTTGGAACCGCGAGGCGGGCTCTTGCGTCCAAGGGCGCATGAGGCGTTTGGGGACCGTGCTGGTGGTGGTGCTCCTGTCGGCCCTCGGGCTGGCCGGGTGCGCCCGCGGGAATGCGGCGGGCGGCGGCGGGCCGTGGGGGCGGACGTTCCTGTCGCAGTCGGCGAGCCGCCCGCTCGTCCCCGGCACCCAGATCGAGCTGCGGTTCAGCGACGGCAAGGTCGGCTTCCGGGCAGGCTGCAACTCCATCAGCGGTGCTGCGCGGATCGACAGCGGCCGGCTGGTCGTCAGCGAGGTCGAGAGCACGGCCATGGGGTGCGAGCCGCAGCGGGGCGAGCAGGACAACTGGTTCACGACGTTCCTGCAGGCGGGCCCGGAGTTACGCCTTGAGGGCGCGGATCTGGTGCTGGAGGGCGGCGGCACCACGATCAACTTCGTCGACCGCACGGTGGCAGAGCCGGACGCGCAGCTCGTCGGTCCCGAGTGGACCGTCGACACGCTGGTCGACGGGCAGACTTCCGGCTCGGTGCCGGCCGGTGTGCGCGCGTACCTGACCTTCACGATCGACGGGAAGGTCACCGGCTCCGGCGGCTGCAACAGCCTCACCGGCACGTACACGGTCGACACCGAGACGATCACGTTCACCGCCATGGCCTCGACCCGCAAGGCGTGCAGCGAGGCAGGCATCGTTGAGAGCAAGGTGCTACACGTCCTGCAGGGCACGGTGCAGTTCCGGATCGAGGCCAGCCACCTGACGCTGACCGCCGCCGACGGCACCGGCCTGCGCCTCACCGCCGGACGCGTGACGCCGTCACCCTCATGATGACGTCAGTTGGGCGAGTCGCTGGTTGATGGTGTCGAGGTCGAACGGCGTGGTGTCCGGGCCGTCGTCCTCGTTCCAGTCCTCGACCGGGGCGTCGCCGGCGCCGGCCGTACACGTGATGGGACCCGGATCCGTCGGGACGGTGATGCGGTCGACGGTGATGGTGTGCTCCCACCTGTCGCCGAGGTCGTAGACGTACGTCATCCGCGCGCCGCGGCCGGGCAGGAGCTTCGACAGGCGGACCGCTGACTCGTCCTCCGACTCTTCCAGGTTGAAGTACACGTCGCTGTACTGCCGGCCGCCGGCTTCGAACAGGTGGACGTGCGCGTCGTCCCAGTCGAACGCGACCTGGATCGCGGCGTGGAGCACTTCCAGGGTCGTCGGGCCGGGCACGCGCAGGCGGCGCCAGACCGTGCGACTGAGGGCGACCAGCAGCTCGTACACCGGAATCTCCGGACGGCCGGACGCCTGCAGCAGATCGAGAAGATGGGCACGGGCGGGGTGGTCGCTGGCCTCGATCATCGCCGTGCCGCCGCACTCCTCGACCAGGTGGTAGCGCTCCTCCGGGTCGTCCTCGGCGAGCGCGCACTCGACGGCGAGCCAGCACCGGTCCGCCTCGGACGGCCCCTCGTCGGACAACGTCGTCCGGGCGTGCACCGCGAGCATCGGGTGCGACGAGGCCCGGCGCAGGAAGGGCCGCGCGGGGTCGCCGATCGCGGCGATGACACCGAACGCTTCGAGCCGGTCGGCGGCGCCGCCGGCCTCGGCGACGGCGAGCAGCTCGGCGACGGTCGCGGCGAGGTCGCGGCCATCGAGCCAGCGCCAGGTGATGCGCCAGGCGTCGGCGTCGGGCGTACCCCGTAGCCTGGCGAGCAGTTCGGCGGCCGGCAGGTCGGGCGACACGGGTGGCGGCACGGCGAAGCGTACGGCCGTCTCGCGGCCCAGCTCGGTGAGGCGGCCGTGATCATCGACCGCGCCGAACTCGGCGAGCAGCGAGAGCGCCCCCGCGACCGGCAGCACACCGCGGCGGAACGCCCGGTACACCGCCTGAAACTCCCGCGGCGACCGGTTACAGAGCCGTTCGTCGACAAGGTCGTCGAGGCTGGCGAGGTTGGCGCCGTCGACCAGGGCGGCCAGCACCTCGGCGCACGCAATGAACGCGCCCTCGTCCCGCGGGTCGTCGGACTCCACCGCCAGGACGGCGAGCAGCGCGTCCCACCACGCGTCGGCCGGATCACGGCCGGGGCCGTCGACCAGCGTCGCTCTGTTGCCGTCGATGCTGATGTACCCGGCGGCGACCGCCGCGGTCCACGGCCGGTGCAGGCCCTCCATGTCGGCGGCGGACCTGACCCGCGCGGGCACCTCGACGCCGACGACCGCCGCGGCCGCCGGGATGTCGGCCGGCCGCGGCACACCCTTGGCCGTGACGGGCCGGCCTCCCGGTCCGACCCACTCCGCGAGTTTCCGGGCACGGACCATGATGTCGAGCATGGTGAGGTTCTACCAGCCGTGGATCTCCGGCTCGTAGCCGCCGGAGGGCTGGTTGCCGGTCAGGTCCGCGAAGGCGCGCTGCGCGATGACCTTGCCCTGGGCGTCGAGGGCGCGGACGGTCAGCTGGAGCGGGCCGGGCAGTTCGACCCGGCCGAGGCCGTTGCTCAGCAGTACAGTCGCCAACACCTCCTCGCCCTTCAGCAGGTCGGCCCGGACGGCCTGCGGCGGCGCCACGATCTGGAGGGTGTCCGGCGCCGTGTCGTCGAAGTGGGGCATGCGCATGGCGATCACGGTGTGCTCGGGGTTGCCCGAAACGCCGGCGCCGGTCGGGTGGTTGCGGCCGTTGGGTTCCGGGCTCGTGTCGGTCGCGATGGTGATGTACGGCCCGCCGCCCTGCTCAGTCACCGCCATCACGGTGGCGATCTGGCCGACGCCGTCAGGCACCGCGAAGTCGTCGCTCCACAGCACCACGTATTGGATGCCCGGTCCGACCAGCCCGGTGCTGTACGCGAGCGCGTCCGCCGCCACCTGCGCCGCCCTCGGAGCGGGTTTGCCGCGGCCGTACAGCGGGCTCGGGTCGATCCGTTCCGCCCGCACGGTGCCGGGCGGGGCGACGGGCGCCTCGTAGAACACGACGTCGCCCTTGCTCATGCGGACCCGCAGCCCACGCGGCAACGTGCTGGTGTCGCGGACGATGTACCCCGCCGGCTCAGGCTCCCACGTCCGTTGGATTGTTCCGTCTTCCATGTACCGCGGCGCCTCCGAAACCGAGACTTCGTAGTCCGCGGGCCCGAAGAGCAGCGCGTAGCCCTGGTTCTTGTCGTTGCGCCAATCGTCGCGGACGACCGGATCCTCCACATCGGACCAGCCGGTGAGCTCCAGCTCCTTCGCCGCCGCCTTCCCTGACGCGGTGAGGTGGACCATCCGCGGCACGGCGGTGACCCCGGCGACGAGCGCCACCCTCCGGTTCCCGGGCAGATCCCCGGCGAAGAGCACCCGCAACCGCGCACGATCGCTCGGCAATCCAAAGGCGGATGGATTGTCGACGACCCGATCCAACACCGCGTCGAGGAACGCGGCGTCATCTTTGAGGGATCCGCGCGTCGGCGCTTCGAGCAGCGGCAGCACCTTGCTCGACGGCTCCCCGTCGAGCCTTCCGGGCCCGCCCTCCGGCCTTCCCGGCCCGCCGGACGGCAGCACAAACGCGAGCACCCCGACGAGCACCGCCACCATCGTCACCATCGCCACGACGGTCTTGCGCACCCGCCGGCGCCGCCGCACGACCTTGATGGCGTTGTCGGTGAGGTCGTACAGCTTGGCCTGCTCGGCGACGTCCCCCAGCACCTCCGCGAGCCGCCGCGTCACGACCACACCTCCATCACGTCTTCCAACTCCGGCGCCAGCACCCGCAACCGCCCCAGCGCATGACTGGTCTGGCTCTTCACCGTCCCCACCGACGTCCTCATGACCTGCGCCGTCTCCACTTCGGACAGATCCTCGAAGTACCGCAGCACCACAACCGCCCGCTGCCGCTTGGTCAGCTTGGCCAGGGCCTGCTCCAGCACGACCCGCAGCTCCGCCCTGCCGGTCTCATCGCCACTGACGGCCGCGTTCTCAGGAACGCTGGCCGTCGTGTGCTCAAGGAAGCGCCGCCTCCGCCAGGAGCGGACATGCTCGTGATAGAGGATCTTCCGCACGTACGCCTCGGGATCCCCGGCCCTGGAAACCTTGGACCAGTGCGTGGCCGTCTTGATCAGGGCAGCCTGGATCAGGTCCTCGGCCTGCGCGTGCCCGCCGGCAAGCAGGTAGGCAGCACGGGACAGCCGAGGCAGCCGCGCCCGCACGAACTCCCGGAATCCTTCTTCGTCCTCCACGCGGCTCCTCCCCTTCGTTGGAGTACATGCCTCCACAGCACGGTCAGGTTGGAACCTGTTCGTCATCCAGCCGGGCGTGCACGTGGAATGCACGGGTTCTGAATGTGGGCGGGGTCACGCTGGCGGCGCAAGCGGCAGTGTGAGTTCGACACTTCGAGGAGAATCGATTGAAACGACTACTTCGGGCCGCGCTCGTGGGGCTGGTGGCCCTGGGGGTGGGGCTGGTGGTGCCGGGGGACCCGGCGCGGGCGGCGCTGAACTGCGATGTGCCCAAACCGCCACCGCGTTGTAACCCGACCGAGCCGGTCGATCCGGAGGGCGTCCTGACCAGCGCGACCCGGGTGCCGGGCGGGGTGGCGGTCGTCGGCTGGGCGACCGACCCGGGCGGCTATCTGGTCCGGGTCAGCGTCATGATCGACAACGTCATCGTCGGCACGCTGGACGCGGCTCGGACCGGGGGCTTCTCCGGCACCGTGCCGGCGCGGGCCGGCTCGAACGTGTGCGCCCTGGCGGTGACCACCAGTCCCGTCGGCGGGAGCACCCACCTTGGCTGCGTCAGCCTGGCCGTCGCGGTCGACCCGGTGGGCGGGATCGACTCGTTCGACCGGTCCGGGACCGACCTGATCCTCAAGGGCTGGGCGATCGACGGCGACACGACGGGTGCGGTGGACCTGCACCTGTACCACGACGGGGCGTTCGCCGGCACCGCCCGGGCCGACGGCCCGCTGGCCTCGCCGCCGGCCGGCTACCCCAACTACGGGACCTCGCACGGCTACACCGTCCGGGTTCCGGAGCGGCCGGGCGACGGGGCGCACACGATCTGCGTCTACGCCATCAACGTCGGGGCGGGCAGTGTCAACACGCTGCTGGGCTGCCGGCAGTACACCGTGAAGCACGACCCGTTCGGCGCGCTCGACGGCGTCACGCGCACCGGCGACAAGGTGCGCGTGTGGGGCTGGTCGGTCGACCCGGACGAGCCGCGCACCCCGACCGACGTGCACTTCTACGACAGCGGTGTGTACGCCGGCTCGGTGACCGCGAACGGGAACCGCCCGGACGTGCCCGGCGAGTACGGGGCTGCGCACGGCTACGACCTGACCCTGCCGGCGCGCATGACGGTGGGCGACCACTCGTTCTGCGCGTACGCGATCAACCGCTCGTACGGCGGCAGCAACACCCTGCTGGGATGCCGCACCTACAACGTGCCGGCGCCGGTCGTGGCCCCGACGATCCTGCCCTTCCAGGAGTGGGACCTGACGTCCAAGCTGGTCGAGCTGGAGTGGACGGACAACTCGTCCAGCGAGACCGGTCACCGCATCGAACGGTCGGTGGCCGGCGGGCCGTGGCAGGAGATCTGGCGGGACCCGAACAACGTCAGGCGGACGTACCCCGACCAGGCCGTCACGCCGGACACGCGGTACTGCTACCGGGTCATCGCGTTCAACGACCTCAGCGAGGCGGCGGCCGAGGTCTGCGTGACCACCGGATTCCCGGCGCTGCCCCGCCCGACCGGTCTGACGATGGCCGGCCGCACCGACAACAGCATCACCATCCGGTGGACCGACAACGCCGACGGCGAGGACTACTACCTGGTCACGTGGGGGCGCTACACCGACACCGCCGTGACCGGCTCCGCGACCGTGGCGGCTCGTCCGGGCACCGGCGGCGAGGTGACGTACACGATCACCGGCCTGCCGGCCCTGACCGGGTACCGGTTCTACGTGGCCCCGATCAAGGCCCGCTACGACCGCGGTGATGCCGTGTCGGGCACCGGGGGGACGAGCGGGTCGCCGGTGATCGACACGTTCACCTCGTCGATCGGGTCGGCCGAGGCGTGTGTACCGCGTTCCGTCACCCTGAAGTGGTCGACCAGCGGCGCGAGCCGGGTCGTGGTCTCCCGGGGCGGGAGCGTCCTGTACGACCAGACCAGGGACCTGTTCCAGTGGTCGGACGAGGTCGGGGGCGGCACCCACGACGGCAACGTCTCCTACACGCTGACCGCCTACGCCCCGGACGGTCGAACCACGATCAAGACGGTCACCGTCGCCCGGACCACCACCATGCCGCTGTACAAGAGCATCACCTTCAAGAACAGCAGCACGAGCCACACGATGTACGTCTATGCCTACAACCTCAACGACCAACCGTTGGGCATCATCGCCGAGATCGCCTCGGGCAAGTCGTACACGCTCACCCTGCAGCACTGCACCCCCGTGCGGCTCAGGGTGGTCGAGGGGGACACCGGAACGATCAAATGGGAGACCAATCCCAGGGTCATTCTCGGCTACAACGAGGGCCACGAGTCCACCGAGGAATTGTACTGACCTGAGCCGGCGGAGTCCGGCAGCGTCGCGCATCGCGGCCCTGCCGGACTCCGCCGGTCACGCGGACGGGGACGGGCTCGCCGAAGAAGGCGACACCGTCTTGCAGCGCGCGTCCCATTCCGGCACCCGAAGCAGCGACGGCGCGCTCATTCCCTCCCGGCTCGCCGTCGCCGCGAACGCGATCCCTCGGACGCAGACCATCGCCACGTTCGGGAAGTTGTCGGCGTTGCGGAAGACCTCGATGTAGTCGACGTCGGAAATCTTGTCGGGCGGGGCGCCTTCCTTGCCGCCGCGGTCGCCGAGTTGTTCGGAGCAGCCGGCCAGCGCCAGTACCAATGCCGCGGCCAGCGCCAGGCGCTTCATTTCGCGGCCGGGCAGGTCGGGTCCCATTCGGGGACGCGGACGAGGTCCGGTGCGGCGTAGGAGTCCTCGCCGCGGGCGCCGCTGGAGGTGGCCGCGAACGCTATCCCGCGAATGCACACACGGGCCACATTCGGGAAGTTATCCGCGTTGCGGTACACCTCGATGTAGTCGACATCGGAAATCTTGTCTGGTGCGGCGCCCTCGTCGCCGCCGCGGTCGCCGAGCTGGTCCGAGCAGCCGGTCAGCGCGAACAGTACGGCCGCCATCGCAAGCATGCGTTTCATCGGTTCCCCCGTTGTGCGGATGGGGTGGAGGCCGCCGCGGCACAGCAGCGCTGGCGTGCCGCGGGTACAGCCCCCGATACCGATGAAGGTAGGGACAACCGTCGAAGCGTTGGGCGTTTCGGCCGATGGGTTGACCAAGTCTTGAGCAGTCTCAGATGCCCGTACGGAACTCCATGGTGCCCTTGCGCTGCCCCTGCATGAGGCGAATGGCCAGCTCCGCGTTCATGGCGAGCTGGTTGAGCAGCTGCACGACCGTGCCGAGGACCTTGATGGCCTTGGTCATCGCGGCGAGGGCCTTCTCCTCTTCGAGCAGTTTCGCGGCGGCCTTGGTGGCCCGTTCGAACGCCGACGGGCGGGCCTTCTCCACGAGATTCGTCAGCTTCGCCGTCAGCCGCTGGATCTCACCGTCCAGCTGCCGCTGCTTGAGCAGGCACTGCTGCACCTTCGGCGGGCACACGAGCGCGAGGCGTTCGGCCTTGCGCGCGTCCAGATCCGTTTTGACGGCCTTGATGTCGTCGTCGATCTCCTTGAGCCGAAGGTCTTTCTCGGCCTTCTTGGTGGTCGCGTCGAGCACGTTCTGTTCCTGGTCCGGCAGGCGTTCCTGGAGGTTTGCCTGGCGCCGTTCCAGCTGCTCCTTGGTCGCGCGGTCGCCGAGTTTGTACGGGTCGGCGCCGAGCCCGAGCCACGCCTTCGTCACCTCCTCCGCGAGCTGCGCGAAATCACCGATGACCGGAATCGCCCCGAGGATCGAGGCCAGGAACTCGCGCAGCCTGGTCGCCTCCGGTTCCAGCGTCAGCGCCGCATACAGGTACCCACCCGCGACGGCGATTTTGCCCTTGCCCTGGGCGATCCGAACCATCTCGTCGATGGCGGCGCGGGTGTTCGGCAGCGGCCATTCCGAGACGCTTTCCCAGTACGTCATGGCGCGCGCCATCGCGTTCACGTCGATGCTGCCGCCCGAGACGGAGCTCAGGAACCCGGCCAGCGCAGTCGCCGCGAGCGCCCGCCTGTCGGCGATGTCGGCGTCGACCCAGAAGCTCTGCCCGGCCTTGTTGAAACACCCGCCGGTCCACGTCGCGACCCCGTTCGGCGGCAGCAATCCGAGCTCCGCGGTGGCACCCGGCACAGGCGGACTCGTCAATGCCGGAGACGCCGCGGTGCGCAGCGTCGCCCAGATCCCGATGTCCGACGTCACGGTCAAGACGGTCCGGGCCCCGTCGCACGGCGCTTTCGGATCCGCGACCAGACCCTTCACGAGCCCATTGGCAAGCGTGTCAACCACGTCGATGCGATAACCGACCGTGACCTGCCGCCGCACGGTCCGCCCGGTCCCGTTCTTGGTGGCGGTCATCGCGATCTCATAGGTCCCCGGCAGCGGCGCATTCCACACCACACTCGGTCCGCTCTCACCGAGCGGTGTGCCGTTGACGCTCCACGTGTACGAGGTGTCGACGGCCGGACTCGACACCACCAACCGACGCGACAACGCCCTTCCGGGAATCTCGACGACCTCGAAATCCACCGGCGCCGTGATGGTGAACGTCCCGGTCGCGAACTTGCAGTACAGCGGCGGCGACACCGTGCAGAAGCTCAGCTTCACCTCGTACCTGCCGGGCGCCAGCCCGGCGACGGTCGCCTCGGCACCGTCCCGCTCGGCGACCGGGTCGGCGGCGCCCTCCGCGTACACGTCCCAGCTGATGAGGCCCGTGTTCGGCGCGATGTCGACCGCCTTCAACGCCACCGAATTGCCCGTCACGGTGATGACCGGCGTCGCGCTGGGCCCGCCGTCACCCTTGACCGTCCCGGTGACCTTCCCCGCCGGGCCGGACACCCCCGCCTCATCGACCTCCGCCGACCGGCACCCGACAAGCTTCCCGGCCACGGGCGCCGTGAACGTGAAGTCGACCGTCGTGTACACACCCTGCACGCGCTGATACCCGACGGTCGCGAGGTCCTCGACGACGCTGTACGAATTGTCGACGAACTTCAGCTCAAAATAGAAGTCGTTGGAACCCCGGCCCGCCATGGTGGCCGTGCCCGACATTTCCGCACCTGCACTGATGTTGTCCATGACGAGATGCGCCGGCCCAAGGTCCGTGTTGCATCTGTCGGCCGGGTATCCCGTACTGCTACTCGTAAACGCGATGGGCCGGTCCCCCGGATCGGCCTGCGCAGCGGTCTCGGAAAACGACAACGTCGCCACGACAACGGCACCCGCCAAGGCACCTGCCAGGACACGACGCGAGCGGGATAAACGCATGCCTCATACAACCGCAGCCCCCGCCGTCCAGCCTTCAGTCAAACCCGCGAACCCATCACGCCATGTGGTCAACCGATACCAGCCGGTTCGCTACCTTGCCTCGCCGCTCACGTCAGTTGCCAGCCGCCGGTACACCTCGGAATCCACCGACTGCTCGACGAACGCCTCGACAGGTTCGGGCCGCTCGCCGCGGGGACCGAACAGGACACCGCTTGGTTGCGGACGGCTTGGATCGCGGTCCTGCCGCAATCGGCGACGGCCGCCCTGGGGCAAACTGATGCGGTGGCTAACGACGTGCCTGCGGGGCTCTACGAGATCGTCGTAACGAAGGCCCTCGAAGAGCGGTTGTTGAGCGTCGACCAGGGACTCGTCAAGCGGCACGGTCTGCGGTCGGCCGACGCAGCCGATCGGATCGCGCTGCTGATCGCTCAGCAGGTGGAGCGAGCCCTCGATGCCGTGCCTGAAGCCGACCGAGTTGCGACCGGCGTCGACGTGGCGCGGCGTCTCCTTGAAGCGCTCGGCACCCAACTGCCCCGAACTGGCCCGGCGCTCGAATCGCCACTGGCGCCCGGTGAGGTGTTAACCGCCGTCGGTGAGCGGCAACCTGACGGCTCCGTCCGTAGTGCCGGACGACCACTCATTCCACTGCTTGATACGACGCTGCTCACCAACGCGCCCGGCGAACCCCGAGTCGGCAGTCAGGTCCTCACCGAAATTGAGTCAGCGGACGCCATCGACCTGGTGATGGCGTTCATCCGCACGAGCGGTCTACGGCCAATCATTGACGCACTCAGGCAGCATTGCGCGCGAGGAAGACGGCTACGGGTCCTGACGACCACCTACACCGGCTCGACCGAAGGTAAGGCGCTCGATCTGCTGGCCGATCTCGGCGCCGAAGTCCGGGTCTCCTACGACGTAACCACGACCCGCCTCCACGCCAAGGCGTGGCTGTTTCACCGTCGGTCAGCGTTCAGTACGGCATACGTCGGATCATCCAACCTCACCCACTCTGCCCAGGTGGCCGGCCTGGAGTGGAACGTCCGAGTGTCGGCAGCTCGCAACCTAGACGTCATTAAGAAGATCGATGCCGTCTTCGAGAGCTACTGGCAAAGCGGCGACTTCGTTCCCTACGTCCAGGCAGACTTTCAGCAGGCCCTCGACCGATCCCGACGGTCCGACGGACGCACTGTTCCGGTGCTGAGTCCACTGGAGGTCCGTCTTGAGCCGTTCCAGGAGCGGATGCTTGAGCTCATCGAGCTCTCACGCACGCGGGGACATCATCGCAATCTGCTGGTCTCGGCCACTGGCACGGGCAAGACAGTGATGGCAGCAGTTGACTATGCGCGGCTCCGGCAGAAGCTGCCTCGGGCACGGCTGCTGTTTGTTGCACATCGAGAGCGCATCCTCGATCAGAGCATGGCGACGTTTCGCCACGTGATGCGCGACTACGAGTTCGGCGAGAAGTGGGTTGGAGGTGCGCGACCCGCCCAGTTCAACCAGGTTTTTGCGTCTGTGCAGACGTTGGCGGCCAACGGGCTGCAGCACCTCGCTCCGGACCACTTTGACGTCATCATCATCGATGAATTCCACCACGCCGCGGCGCCGTCGTACCGCGCCATCATGGAAGATCTGAAGCCGCAGGAGCTGCTCGGACTTACCGCCACGCCAGAACGGGCCGATGGCCTACCGCTTTTGCACTGGTTCGGCGATCGCATCGCAGCGGAACTGCGCCTGTGGGACGCCATCGAACAGCACCGCCTGGCGCCGTTCGCCTACTACGGCATCCACGACGGTATCGACCTGCGTGAGGTGCCGTGGCGCCGCGGGCGCGGTTATGACGATGCGGCGCTGACGGAGATCTACACCAGCGACATGGCATGGGCGCGCTTCGTCTACAAGCAACTCGACCAGCACGTAACCGATGTCTCGACGATCCGATGCCTGGGCTTCTGTGTCAGCGTCGCCCACGCCCGCTTCATGGCCGAACAGTTCCAAAAGCTCGGCGTGGCCGCCGTTGCCGTCTCGGGTGAGACGCCGGACGTGGAGCGTGAGTCCGCGATCCGGGACCTTGAGGAAGGCAGGCTTCAGGTCATCTTCTCGGTCGAGCTGTTCAACGAGGGCGTTGATGTGCCCGACGTTGACACCCTGCTCATGCTGCGGCCCACCGAAAGTGCCACGCTGTTTCTGCAGCAGCTGGGCCGGGGCTTGCGGATCGCGAAAGGCAAGAGCGTCTGTACGGCGCTGGACTTCGTCGGGATGCACCGCCGCGAGTTCCGTTTCGATCAGCGGTATCGAGCGCTTCTCGGTGGCACTCGCAGCGACCTTGAACGAGCCGTCGCAGAAGGCTTCCCGTTTCTACCGGCCGGCTGCCACATGGAGCTTGACCGGGTGGCGCGCGACATCGTCCTGCGCAGTGTTCGCGAGGCCATCCCGTCCCGTTGGCCGTCCAAAGTCGCCGAACTCCGGGCGCTGGCTCAACATCAACCAACGGTGACCATAGCGAGCTACCTCACCGAGACGGGCCTCGAGGTTACGGATATTTACGCCGGCAACCGCGGCTGGTCGGCGCTGCGCGAGGCAGCTGGCCTGTCCGTGGCTACTGCGGGGTCACATGAACAAGCCCTCCGCCGTGGCATCGGCCGAATGCTGCACGTGGATGACCGTCAGCGGGTTGATGAGTACCGCTCGCTGCTAGCGCACACGAGCCCACCCAAGGTCGACACGATGAGCGGCGTCGAGCGGCGCCTGGTGCACATGCTCGTTGCGAACCTCGCGGATCAGGTGGTCACGAAGGACACCTCGCTCCAATCTGCGGTCGACATGCTCTGGTCACACCCTCAGGTGATCGTTGAGCTGCGCGATCTGCTTCATGTCCTTGGCGATGCGTCCAGCCACCTGCAGCACCAGGCGCTGCCCGACGTCCCACTACAGGTGCATAGCCAGTACACGCGCATTGAGATTCTGGCGGCAGTCGGCGAGGGTGCCGGGGCCAAGACGCCCCGGTGGCGCGAGGGTGTTTACGACGCAAAGGCCGTCGGTGCCGACGTGTTCGTCTTTACCCTCGACAAGACCAGTGGCGACTTCTCCCCAACCACTCGCTACCGCGACTACGCCATCAGCCCCGACCTCATCCATTGGGAGAGTCAGTCCACCACGTCTGGCGACAGCCCAACCGGTAGGCGGTACTGCAACCACGTGGCGATGGGCCGCTCAATCCTGTTGTTCGCGCGGACTCGGGCTGATGACCGGGCATTCTGGTTCCTCGGCCCTGCTACCTATGTCCAGCACGAGGGTGATCGCCCAATGGCCGTGACCTGGAAGCTCGAAACGCCTCTCTCAGGAGACCTGTTCGCCGCGTTCGCTGCTGCAGTCAGCTAGTAGTCGGCGCTGCGTGGGAGACCGCCGTCTCCGATCGATGGTTGAGTGCCCGTGCCTGAGCTTCCGGCGGCGGGCACAGGTTGGCCGTGTCCCGGTACAGTGCGGCGCACGGGAGGGGCACAGAATGAGTGTGGTGCTGCAAGTCGCGCGTGGCTGGTCGGGTGGGTATCCGTCGATCGCGGCGGCGATCGCAGCCGCGCCGGCGGGGGCGACGGTGCTTGTCTTTCCGGGGGACTACCAGGAGTCGGTGGTGCTGGCCCGGGCGGTTCGGATCCAGGCCCGCGACGGTGCCGGTTCTGTGCGGTGGCGGTCGGCGCGGGGAGCTGCGGTTCACGTCCGTGGTGGGTCGTCGGTCCTGAGCGGGCTGTCGATCGCTGGTGACGACCGGGATTTTGCCACGGTACTGGTTGACGCCGGCGAAATCCTCGTCGAAGACAGCCAGTTGGAGGGCGTCGCTTCGGCTGTCTTCGTCCGGGGTGGCGCGGCCATCGTACGGGGATGCTCGCTGCGTTCGACCGCGGCGGACGGCATTCAGGTCCGCGACGGGAAGGGCGTCATCGAGCGGTGCACGATCGGCCCCGTCGGGGTGAGCGGGATCGTGGCCGACAACGCGGCGGTCGCGGTGTCCGCCTGCACCGTCACCGGTGCGGCCGGCAACGGTCTGTACTGGCACAACGGCGCGTCCGGCGAGTGCGTCGATGTGACCGTCACCGGAAGCAAGATGCCGGCCATCATGGTGGCGAACGGCGCCAGGCCGGTCGTGCGGCGGGCGCGGCTGCGTGAGCTCGCCGCGCAGGCGATCGTGGTCCGCGGTGCCGCCGGCACGTTCGAGGAGTGCACCGTCGAGCAGGTCGACGGAGCCAGCGCGATCGCGGTCGAAGCGGGTGCGACGCCCCGTTTCGAGCACCTCCAGCTGCGGCGCATCAACGGCCTGGGGGTTCAGGTGACCGGCGACGCGGCACCTGTCATGCAGCACGTGACCATGGAGTCGGTCGCGTCCCAGGCGTTGGGCGTGACCAACGCCAAGGGAAGGTACTCCCACTGGACGGTGCGCGACGTCGCGGACAAGAGCGTGCCGGCGGTCGGCATCCAGGGGCCGACGGCCGAGGTGTGGCTGGACACGCTGGCCTTGCGCGATGTCGGCGTCGGCGTCGTCCTTTCCCAGGGCGCCGCGACCGTGTCCGGCGTGAGCATCGAGCGTGCCGAGGGGTCCGGCATCGTCGTGCAGGGTGCCCGGCTGGTCGCCGGCGACGTGCGGATCAACTCCGGTGGGCAGACGGGCATCGCCCTGAGCAATGCGCGCGCCACGCTGACCGGTGTCAGCGTCACCGACTGCATCGTGGGCATCTACGTCGGAGCCGGCACGAGCGGCGAGCTGATCCGTTGCGCCACCACCGGTAACCGCCGCGACGGCATCCAGTTCGACGCGTGCGGCGAGATGGCGGTGACCGACTGCACCGCCACCGGCAACGCCGAGGACGACGTCTGGCTCAGGGGTGGCGAACCGGTCACGTTCGCACGCCATGTCGGCCCATTGCCCGAGGGGGCGCGCGAATCAGCGCCCGCCGGCGCCGGCCCTGTCATCGATGAAGGACGACGGGCGGCGGGCGGTCAAGCCGGCAGTACAGCGGCGACACAGAACTCGGACCAGGCAGCGCCCGCGGAGCAGGGCCCCCACCTCGACACGGCGCTCGCCGCGCTCGACGCCATGATCGGCCTGGGTCGCGTCAAGGAGGAGGTGCGCAAGCTGGTCGACTTCGCCGACTACCAGCGGCGCCGGGCCGAGCGTGGGCTGACACCGGTGTCGTTGGAGCGGCACCTGATCTTCACGGGACCGCCGGGCACCGGCAAGACCGAGGTGGCGCGGCGCTACGCGGCGATCGCGTCCGCCCTCGGCCTCATCGCGCGCGACCACGTCGAGGAAGCGGACCGGGCGAAGCTGGTCGGCTCGCACATCGGCGAGACGGAGAAGCGCACGCTCGCCGCGTTCGAGCGGGCTCGGGGCGGGGTCCTCTTCATCGACGAGGCCTACGCGCTCGCGCCCGCATCCGGCAACGAGGACAGCAACGACTTCGGCCGGCTGGCGATCGACACGCTCATCAAGCTGATGGAGGACCGCCGGGACGAGGTCATCGTCATCATGGCCGGTTACCCGAACGAGATGCGCAAGCTCCTGGACGTCAATCCCGGCCTGCGCAGCCGGTTCACCACGACGATCAACTTCCCGCACTACACGGTCGAGGAACTCGTCGAGATCGTCGAGAAGTTCGCGGTGGACGAGGACTACGTCGTGCCCGGCGAGACCCGCGCCGCGTTGACCGCGACGATGATCCAGCTCAGCCGCGCCGCCAACTTCGGCAACGGCCGGGCGGCCCGGATGCTGTTCCAGGCGATGCGGGAGAACCTGGCTCGCCGTTCAGCCCGCAACGACGCCTATGACGTGGCGGCGTTGACGACGCTGCTGCCCGAGGACGTGACGGCGGCGCGAGCGGCCTCGGGCATCGCCGCCGGCGTGGGGGTCGCCGACCAGGAGGAGACGCAGCGGCTCCTCGCCGAGCTCGACGCGATGGTCGGTCTCGGCGCGGTCAAGCGGGAAGTGGCGACGCTGGTCGCGCAGGTCGAGATGGCCCAGCACCGCGCCGCGCTCGGACTGCCGGCGCAGCCGCTGAGCCGGCACCTGATCTTCGTGGGCCCGCCGGGCACCGGCAAGACCTCGGTCGCCCGCCTGTACGGTCGGCTGCTCGCCGCGCTCGGCGTCCTCGCCGACGGCGGCATGGTGGAGGTCAGCCGGGCCGACCTGGTCGCCGGGTTCGTCGGCCAGACCGCGCTCAAGACGACCTCACGGTTCGAGGAGGCCCGCGGCGGCGTTCTCTTCATCGACGAGGCCTACACGCTCTCCGCACACCACGGCCCCGGCCACGACTTCGGCCGGGAAGCGGTCGACACGCTCGTGAAGCTGATGGAGGACCACCGGGACGAGGTCGTCGTGGTGGTGGCCGGCTACCCGGCCGAGATGGACCGCTTCCTGATCACCAACCCGGGCCTGCGCAGCAGGTTCGGCCGGCGGATCGAATTCGCCCAGTATACCGTCGACGAGCTGGTCGCCATCTTCCACCGGATGGCCTCCGAGCAGCACTACCAGTGCCCACCGCAGACCCTGGCAGCTGTACGGGCAGCGCTCGACGCCCGCTCGTCGGACACCAGCGAACCCGACGACTCCTTCGGCAACGCCCGCGCCGCCCGGCAGCTCCTGGAGTCGATGACCGGCCGCCAGGCGATGCGGCTGCGGGGCACCGCCAACATGGACAGGGAAGCGCTGACCACCCTGCTCCCGGAGGACTTGGAGGACGCCTGAACGGCGTCACCAGCGGCGGGCACGCGGCGATGATCGTCGATCTATGCGGCTTCAAGCATCCGCGGCCACCCGGCCGTCCGGTCAGGGCAGGACGACGCCGGGCGTCCGGCCACCGTGACGTGTCGTGACGCCCCTATGGGGTGATTAGGACGATTGTGTCAAGGTTAACCACCATGGTGGGGCGTCTGTTGAACGGCCGGTACGAACTGCGATCGGTCATCGGCCGCGGCGGTATGGCCGATGTGTGGCTGGCTTTCGACGGGCGGCTGGATCGACCTGTGGCCGTGAAGATGCTCCACGACCAGGGCGGCGCGGATCCGTCGATACCGGAGCGGTTCGAGCGCGAGGCGCACACCGCCGCGCGGCTGTCGCATCCGAGCATCGTCGCCGTGTACGACGTCGGGGTCGACGGCGTTACGCCGTACCTCGTGATGGAGCTGGTCCAGGGGCACAGCCTCGCCGACGAGCTGGCCAGGGGTCCGCTGGATCCGCGGCGTGCGGTGCGCATCGCCGAGCAGGTGTGCGACGCCTTGACGGCCGCGCACGACGCCGGAGTGGTACACCGGGACGTGAAGCCGGCCAACATCCTCCTCAGCGACGAGGGCCGGGTGAAGGTCTGCGACTTCGGGATCGCCCGCATCACCGACCGGGCACAGGCAGCGCTGACCGCACCCGCCACCGTGGTCGGCACCAGCTCGTACATGGCGCCGGAGCAGGTCCTCGGCGAGCCCGTCGACGCCCGGACCGACCTGTACGCGCTGGGCTGCGTGCTGTACGCGATGCTCACCGGCCGTCCGCCGTTCACCGAAGGCTCGCCGGTGCAGATCGCCTGGCAGCAGATCCACCAGGCGGCGGTTCCGGTGGCGGTACTGCGACCCGGCCTGCCGCCGCGGCTTGCCGGGCTGGTCGGCGCGCTGCTGGCCAAGCGCGCGATGGACCGGCCGGCAAGTGCGGCGCAGGTCCGCGCGGCTCTGTCCGGCGCCGCCGGCGGGACCGGAACGGCTGTGCTCGCACGTACCGCTGAAACGGCCGCACTCAAGGGCGAGGCGCCGATCCGCGGCCGCGCCCCGGTACGGCCGGCGACGCAGAACCTGCCCGCGCTCGGCGAGCCACCCGAGCCGGCTGCCCGGCGGCGGGGCGGCCGTTCGACCGGGATCGCCATGACGGCGCTCGGTGCGGCGGCCGTCGCCGTGTTCGCGCTCGGTGTCCTCCCGGACCGATCCGGCCACCCGGCCGCGACGCCCACCACCCCCGCGGAGACGACCCGCTCCCTGCCGTCCGCGGACATCTCGAGCGCGGCCCCGAGTGACCCGCCGGCCGACACCCCGAGCCCGACACCGACCGACACACTGAGCGACACACCGAGCGCCCCGACGAACGACCCGGTCGAGGCGTCGCTGGCTGCGGCTCGCGCCGCCGTGCAGGCCCAGACCGGTGGCGGCGGCCTGGACCGCGATACCGCGCGTGAGCTGAACCGCCGATTCGACAACCTCGCCGGCCAACTCGCGCGCGGCAACAACGACCTCGCCGCAATGGAGCTGGCCGGTCTGCGCGCCCGGCTCAACGAGCTGCACCGGGACGGCACACTCACCGACACCGGCTACGCGGCGGTCCTCACCCCCGCCGACCAGCTCGGGGCGAACCTGCCTGCCCCGGCGACGACTGGGCCGCCCAGTCCGTCTGCTTAGGGGTTCAGGAAACGTCGGACGTCGCGTAGACCTTCCCGACGAACTCGGCCAGCCGGCGTTCGTCAAGGTTGCGTGCCAGGTCGGCCTCGCTGATCATGCCGACCAGGCGGTGGTTCTCGATGACCGGCAGCCGCTTGACCTGGCGGTCCTCCATCTGATGCAGCACCTCGTCGACGCCGGCGCCGGCATCCACCCAGACCAGCTCACCCCTGGCCAGGTCGCGCACGCTGACCTGGCCGGGATCCCGGCCCTCGGCGATGCACCGCACGACGATGTCGCGGTCGGTGACGATGCCGTGCAGCCGGTCGTCCGCGCCGCAGATCGGCAGGGAGCCGACGCCGAGCTCGCGCATCTTCCGCGCGGCGGCCGCGGCGGTCTCGCCCTCGTTGACGCACTCGGCTCCCGGGTGCATGATGTCTCTCGCCCGCCGCTCATACTTCGCACGAAGCGCCTGCTCATGGTCGTCCAGAGCACGGAGCTTCCGGGCCACGGCCTCATGCGTCGCGTGGCCGGCGTGTTCGGCGTAGCTGGCCTTGCCGAGCTCGTACAGCAGCTTGTCACGCTGCCGCTGGGCTTTCGTCTCGTCTATCCGGGCCCGGCCCGTCGCCAGGCCACGCTTGGCGGACTCCATCATCTTGTCCAAGGGCATGATGTCCTCCTCTGGCGTACGTCAACGCAAGAGCCGACAACAGCTGTGCCCAGCCAACGCTACGTCGCCGACCCCGCTGACAGCACCTCCTCATCAGCCCACGGCGCAGCTCAGCCGACCGGATCAGCACACCGTGCTGCAACCGGCCGGGACCCGAGAGCCACGTCGTGCAGGGTCAGCCGGCCGGCTTGCGGATCTCGATGTTGGAGAACAGCACGGAGTACGGCGGCGGGGTTTCGGGCTTTGACTCCTGGAAGATGCCGAGGACGACGCGGCCCTTGTTGAACATGGTGTCGGTCAGGCTGCCGACGGGCTGGCCGTCCCGGGTGAAGGTGAGGTTCGGCCCGGCGGCGGTGATGCCGACCGTGGTCGCTTCGCCGTAGGCGATCGGGGTGGTGAGCGGAAACCGGCCGAGCTCCTTGATCGTGGCCGCGCCCGTGGCGCCGTGGGCCACCAGCGAGTACGCGTCGGCGCAGATGCGCAGCGCGTAGCCGGAGCCGTCGAAGCGGAACCAGACCGCGGCGCAGCTGCCCTCCTCGCGGAGCTTCACGTCGACGGTGGCGGTGAAGTCGGCGATGACGTCCTGCGGGCCGAGGCAGCGGTAGGAGCCGCCGGTGCTCCGGGTGACGATGAGCGCGCCCGCGAAGGTGCAGGAGGCGTTGTTGGGCTTGTCGTCCTTGGGGTGCCACAGTTTCTCGACGCTGAGCGGGTCGGCGATGATCACCGGGCCGAGGGGGTCGGCGGTGGCCGACGCGCTCTGGGCCACCGTGCTCGGTGCCGGCGACCGGCCGGCGGAACCGCTGGGCAGGTCGATCGCCCCGGACGCGATGCCGACGATGGTGAGCGACGTGACCAGCGCGGCGACCGCGACCACGACGAGCGCGGCCCGGCCCCACCGGCGGCCCCGGTCCGGCGGCGCCGACGTCAAAAGCGCCGATGTCGCAGGAGCCGACGTCGCAGGCGCCGGCGTTGCTGGTACCGGCGACGCCGAAGGACCGGGCGGCGGCGCGATCCGCGTGGTTTCGTTCGCGCCGAGGACGACGGCGGCGGTCTGGCCGGTTGCCTGGGCCTCCTCGGCGGCGACGAGCAGGTCCGGCTGGCGGGCCAGCGCCGCTGCCAGGTCGGGTGAGCGCGCCGGTCCCGGGCCGAGCAGCTGCTCCAGCAGCCCGCGGGCCGTCGGCCGATCGGCCGGGTCCTTGGCCAGGGCCTGCTCGACCAGCCCGCGCAGCATCCCGGACAGCCCGGTGAGGTCGGGCGGCGAGGTGAGGATGCGCGCGGCGACCACCGGTGCGGCGTCCGAGCCGAACGGGGTCCGGCCCGTGCCTGCGTACGCGATGACGGCGCCCCACGAGAAGATGTCCGCCGCCGGGGTGACGGGCGCGCTGCCGGCCCCCGCCGACCCGAACCGCTCCGGCGCCATGTAGGAGATGGTGCCGACGATCTGGTCGGTGCGGGTGTGCCCGCTGGTGCCCTGGACCGAGTAGGCGATACCGAAGTCGATGACCTTCGGGCTGCCGGCGGCGAGCAGCACGTTGTTGGGCTTGAGGTCGCGGTGGATGACGCCCGCGCCGTGGATCGCGGTGAGCGCGGTCGCGACCCCGATCGCGAGTCCGTGCAGGTTCGACTGGGACAGCGGGCCCTTGTCCCGCACGACGGTGGCGAGGCTCGGCCCGTCGACGTACTCGACGACGAAGTACGGCATCTCGTGGTCGGGGTCGGCGTCGAGGACCTCGGCGGTGCAGAACGGCGGCACCTGCCGGGCGCGGTCGACCTCGCTGCGGAACCTGCGGCGGAACTCCTCGTCGTCGGCGAGGTCGGTGCGGACCACCTTGATCGCGACCAGGAGGCCGTCGGGTGCCTGGGCGAGGTACACGGTGCCCATGCCGCCCTCGCCGAGGCGGCCGATCACCGCGTACCTGCCCAGGTGCCGGGGATCGCCCGGGCGGAGGGGCGATCCCGGTGATGGTGCCTGGTTGCCCGTCATCGCTGTGGTGCTCCCGCGGGTGTCGGCGTTGTGGTCGACGTGATTCTGCGCTTTGCGGTGGGCTCCCGGCGACCCTGAACCCGCAGATGCGCTGTCCCCGTATCACCGGCGGTGATGACCAGCGCCGATGCCGGGTCCGGCATCGGGGCGGTGCGGGCGCCGAGCTCCTCGATGACGGCCGCGATGCGGCGGGACGGCTTGCCGCCGGTGTCCGCGATCAGCTCGACGCCGTGCGCGGCGGCGAGTTCGGCACCGACGCGCAGCGCCGCCTCGCCGTCGGAACCGCCGGAACCACTGAAACCACCGGAACCACCGGAGCCGCCACCGGCCCGCACGAGCACCGCGCTCCACGACTGCGGCGGCTCCGTCACCACGGTGACCAGGGTCGGTCCGGCGGCGTCGAGCAGCGCCTGGTAACCGGCCTGGCCGGCGTCGACGACCAGGACGTCGGGCTCGGCGGTGCCGACCTGGGTGAGGATCTCCGCGGCCGGGTCGGCACTGAACCGGGCGAGCACGGGCGCCGCCGGTCCCCGCTGCCGCACCGGTGCAGCCAGATCGGCGAGCTCGGCCATGGACGACGTCATCGCGAGCAGATCACCGGACAGGCCGGTGCCGACCTCGACCCGGGCCTGCGTGTACGGCAGGACCCGGCTCAGGACGACCTCGGCCGGGTCACGGCGGGCGGCGATGTCGGTGGCGAGCGAGACCAGCGGTGCCGCCGCCGCGCCCGCGGGCACGAGCGCGAGCACGCGGTAGGCGCCGGCGCCGCCGAGCGCGGCCCGCTGCAGCTCCGCGGCGTCGCGCTCCACGGCCGACTTCGGGTAGATGACCGCGAGCAGCGGACCGGCCATCGCGGTCGTGACCAGAGCCATCACGACCATCAGCGAGAACAGCGACTCGTCGAGAATGCCCAGCTGCAGCCCGACCGTGAGGATGACGATCTCGGTGAGGCCGCGGGTGTTCATCAACGTGGCCAGCGCCCCGGCCCGGCGGGGCGCGATCCGGTTCAGCCGGGCGCCGAGGTACGCGCCGGCGAACTTCCCGGTGATCGCCACGGCCAGGATCAGCGCGAGGTCGGTCAGGCCGGACGCGCCCACAGTGGACAGATCGACGCGCAGCCCGGCGATGACGAAGAAGACCGGCAGCAGGAGCAGGACGCTGACCTGTTCGAGCCGTTCGAGGGTCTCGTGCCGCAGCTGCTCGCCACCGGCGCGGGGCATGACCGCACCGAACACGAACGCGCCGAAGATGGCGTGCACGCCGATCGCCTCGGTGGCCCAGCACGACAGCAGCAGGCCGGCGAGCATGATGCCGAGGATGTCCGGGGTGAGCCGGCCGGCCCGGTCGCGGGCGGTCAGCAGCCGGCGCAGCAACGGCCGGACGACGAGGAACATCACCAGCGCATACGGCACGGCGAGCAGGATCTGCCACGGCACGTCACCGCCGCCGGCGCCGAACGCGACGACGCCGGCCAGCAGTGTCCAGGCAAGGATGTCGTCGACCGCGCCGCTGGCGAGGGCGAGCCCGCCGACCTCGGTGCGCAGCATGTCCCGGTCGGTGAGGATGCGGGCCAGCACCGGGAACGCGGTCACCGACATCGCCGCGCCGATGAACAGGGCGAAGGGCGCCACGTCCGTGACGCCGTGGTGGCCGGCCAGCCACAGCGCCAGCAGGATGCCCATGCCGAGCGGCAGCACGACCGAGCCGATGGACACCGACACGGCGGCCCGCCGGCGGCCGCGGACCGCGGCGAGGTCGACCTCATAGCCGACGATGAACATGAACAGCACCAGGCCGACGTTGGCGAGCCCGGCCAGGGCGCTGCGGATGTCCATCGGGAACAGCAGGTCGCTGACGGTGGTGCCGAACAGGGACGGCCCGATCAGCACCCCGGCGAGGATCTCGCCGATGACGGCCGGTTGCCCGAGCTTGCGGGCGATCGCCCCCAGGAGACGGGCCAGCAGCATGATGGCGGCGAGCCCGAGCAGCAGCTGCCCGACGGCGTGCGCGGTCATGCCGTCACCTCCGCTGCGCTCCGGCGCCGCCCTGACCGAAGAACTGCGCCCATGATGACCGGCTCCTCGCTCCGCTGCGGGCCGGTCATGCCAGCCCGTCGATCCGGGTGGCGACCGTGGCCGCGGACGGGCGCTCCCCCGCCGGGGCGAGGCAGTCGCGGACGAGGGCGGCGACGGGCCCGGGGAGCCGGTCGCTGAGCTGCGGCGGCACCGACAGGACCCGCCGCAGCGCGAGCAGGCCGTCGCCGGCGGGCAGGTCGCCGTGCACGCCGGTGCCGGCCACGACCCGGTGCAGCATGACGCCGAGCGACCACACGTCGGTGGCCGGCACGCTGCGACCGCCCATGAGGACGGCCGGGTCGATGTACTCGACCGAGTCGAGCGGCCCCATCCCGGTGATGGTGACGCCCTCGGCGAAGACCTGCGCCAGCCCGAGGTCGGACAGCTTGCCGCCCTGCGGGTGCAGCAGCACGTTGCCGGGTTTCAGGTCGCGGTGCACGATGCCGGCCGCGTGCAGGGCGGCGGCCGCCCGGGCGGCGTCGGCGACGGCCCGCAGCGCCTCGGCGGTCGTCACCGGCTGCGCGGGCGCGGCCAGCGAACCGGCCGGGAAGTACTCCATCGAATAGTAGAAGCTGCCGTCCTGCTGGCCGGCGTCGAACGGCGCGACCAGGTGCGGGGACTGCACGGTGCTGAACGCGGTCAGCTCCCGCACCGCGCGCCGGAACGCGGTGTCGGTGGACTCGGCCGACAGCACCTTGACGGCGACATACTCGACGTCGACCGGCAGCCGCTGCGGGCGCCGGGCAAGGAAGAACTGCCCGTTGTTGCCGGAGCCCAGCGGCCGGACGAACTCGTAGTCGGCTATGCCGTGCATCTGCGCGGCGCTCCCCTCTGGGTTCCAGGTCATGGGTTTCACGGGCTTCACGGATTGCGGTGCGACTCGTACCGCAGCCAGCGGCGTCCGAAGAGGACCTTCGAGCCGGGCCGCAGCACCGTCGAGTCGCCGGGTGGCACGCGGTGCGCCTCCGCCTCGCCGGGTGCCTGCAGGTAGGTGCCGTTGGCGGAGCCGAGGTCGACGACCCGCACCTCCCAGCCGGCGAGCTTGACCCGCAGGTGTCGGCGGGAGATGCCGCCGTGCGAGTCGGCGATGCGCAGCGGGCGCGCCCGCCGGGCGAGCACGTCGGGGTCCTGCGCGGGTTCGCGGCCGACGACGTAGTCGGTGTCGACCCGCAGCGTCATCCCGTTGTCCAGCAGCAGCACGCCCAGCGGCGGCCGCGGCCCGAGCCGGGTCACGTGCGTCACCTGCAGCATCCCGATCCCGCACCGCTGGCAGAACCGCAGCCCGGGATCGTTGAAGTGGCCGTTCTTGCAGTCCACACCCTCGATCAGGGCGACAGTGTCGACCACCGGCACGTCGTCTGGCGGCGGCACGGGCTGCCCGGGCAGCAGCAGCACCGACTGGAACGGCGCACCCTTGTCCTCAGCTCGGGCCGGCGGCGGAGCCGGTTGCGGCCGCGCGAACCGGGCCGTGAGACCCGCACCGGTGACCACGCCGGCGCCGAGGCGGGCGTACGGATGCGCGGCACCCGCACCGGGTAGCGCCAGGCGCAGCCGCGAGACCGGACCGGCGACCTGCCGCTGCTGCGGCGCGGGACCGGACAGCCGGACCTCCTCGTGCGGGCCGGCCAGCTCGGCCGCGCCGTGCCCGCAGACGAACACCGCGACACCGCCGTCGCCGGTCATCCCGCCCACGGCGCAGCTGAGCTCGCCGGCCGGCAGCAGCTCCGCGGTGTGCCGGGCCAGGTCGGCGCCGTCGCCGCCGTCGGCCGCCACCCGGTCGAGCAGTGCCAGCAGTTCCTCGCAGCCGGCCGGCTCGCACACGACGAACAGGTCACCGGCCCTGGCCACCAGACCGTTGCCCGGCAACGGTTGCACCATCGGCGCGCTCACGTGAGCCGCCCACCGCGGAAGCGCCAGCGCAGGAACGGCACCCGCATCGGCCCGTTCGCGGCCAGCCACACGGCGACCCAGACCACGGCGAAATGCACGACGAACGCCGCGAGCGGAGGCGCCGCCGCGATCCCGGGGACCAGCTCCGCGTCCAGCAGCAGCCAGAGCACGATCGCCTCCGGTACCCCCGACAACAGGCCGAACAACGACGGCCAGTCCTTCTCCCAGCGGAACTGCATGAGCAGGTGATAGAGCAGTTCCCAGCCGATGCCGAGGACGGCGACGGCGGCGAGCACGATGAACGTCGTGCGGTAGCGGTCCGCGAGTGCGCCGTCCCCCGGCAGCACCGGGGTGAGCAGGGCGGTCACCGCCGAACCCACGATCGCGAGCAGGAAGATCCGGGTCTGGATACGACCCAGCAGAATCGGCACCATCGGTTGTCTCCGTCCCCTTCAGACCGGTCGTCCGAGCACCCAGCGCACCCATTGCGCCGTGGAGCGGACCGGGCCGATCCGCCGGCACCAGCCGCGGCGGGCCAGGTCGTCGGCGATCTCCTGGGCGGCGACCTGCAGGCCCAGGAACGTGTCCACGCCGGGGAAGTAGCCGCCGAGCGTGGTCGCGCCGGACGCGTAAAGCGCGCCGTCGCCGCTCGCGGTGCCCTTCACCTCGAAGTGCCGCTCGACCTCGAGGCGGCCGAGCGGGTTACGGCCGGCGCCGCCGTGCTCCAGCAGGTCGGCGAGGACCCGGTGCTCGGCGATGTCGGCCTCCAGGCCGGTGCAGTCGATGATGTAGTCGGCGCGGATCTCCTGGCTGCCGGCGTCGCCGTCGACCAGGCTGACGAGCGTGCCGTCGGTGTCCGGCCACACCTTCTGGACCGTGCCCTGCGACGCGCGGTACCAGCCCTCGACCCGGCCCTTGCGCATCTGCTGCTGCCAGCGGCGGCGTTTCGGCGTGTTCGTTCCGCCCATCTCGCGGTACAGCGCGGCGCGTTCCTCCCCGTCGAGACGCCGCATCCGCGCCTTCAGCTGCCCGCCCCACACCGACTTCGGATAGTTGAATCCCTGGTACGCGAAGCCGTCGCCGCCCTTGCGGCGCGCCCACAGGTGCGGGCCGTGTGCGCCGGTCACGAACGTGCGGAACAGGTGCACGACCGTGGTCTGCAGCCCGTGCCGCTCCCGGTCGTCCATCAGCCGCTGCAGCACCCGCGACGCGACGATCCCGCCGCCGCGCACGAGGACCGTGCCCGGCCGGGTCTTGAGGAACTCGTACACGTGCTCGTGCGGCTCGTACGCGTTGACGACGCGCTGGAAGTCGCTGTGCTGCTCCCGGTACGCCTGCAGGTCCGGCAGGAACCGCAGCCCCGGATACCCGACGGCGAGATGCACGAACCGGGACCGGTAGGCGACCCGCTTCGTGGGTCCGCTGCCCGCCGGCGGGGTGAGGATCGTGAAGTAGCCGCCCTGCTCGCGCCGCCGGACCAGCCGGACGACTCCGGTGACGCGCATCTGCTCGTACCCGATCCGCGCCGACTCCCGCCGCATTCCGGCAAACACGTCCCCGGCCCGCGGGGTCCAGTAGTCCGCGAACAGCGGCTCACCGAGGACGTGCACCAGCGGCCGCAGCGTGCGGTCCCGCCAGGCCTCGCTCAGCGCGTACGACGGGAAACCCCAGATGTTGTCGGGCCGCGACGACGAGTCGGACCGGATCCGCTCCCGCTCCGGGATCTGTGACACCCGGGTCAGGTATTGGTAGGTCTGCCAGGGATGGTCGATGTTGGACAGGACGCGGATATCCGACACCGGCACCCCCGCGATCCGCAGGTAGTCGACGGTCACGAACGACCCGATGCCCCCACCGACGGAGACGAACGGCACGTCGACAACCGGTATGCCCGCGGCCTCCACCATGGCGTCCGACCATGTGGCGGCACCCAGCAGCGCAGGCGTCAGCTCGCCAGCTTGCATTCGCATCCCCCGATCCGTGTGCACATACGGATAGCACACGGACACAAACGCTGCGGTACCTCTTCCCGGTTGGAGCCTTCCGCCCCCGGTGCCCGGCGCACCGCCGCCTGCGCCGCGACGGTGGGCATCGATGACCTCAGGGCCGGCGGGGTCGTGGCAGCCGTCCGAGGAGGAACTGGACGCGGTCCCCTTGCAGGAGATCCCGGTGCCGGCCGCGGAGCTCTTCGCCAGGTTGTGGAGCCCGGCAGGACCGCTGGACGTCGCGGCGACCGGGTCACCGCCGGCGACTCGGCATCTGACAGGTCGGGCTGGACGGGAGAGCCGACGGCGGGACTTGAACCCGCAACCTTCCGATTACAAGTCGGGTGCGCTACCAATTGCGCCACGTCGGCTGGTGGGCTGATCCTACCGGGCCGGGCGGGGGGCTTGCCTCCGACATACGGGTCGGGCGGGTTGGCATCAAAGTGGGCAAAAGGGGCTGGCGACCTTGGCAGAGCGGTGAACGGCGCCTAGTGTTACGGGAACTCTGGGTGTGCAGTGACGCTGCCTGGGGCTTCTACTCGGATCGTCCGGCACGTTCCTGCCGGTGGAAGGTGGCACTCTGTCATGGCTACGGTCACGTACGCGAAAGCGTCCCGGATCTACCCGGGGACGCAGCGTCCCGCTGTTGACCAGCTGAACCTTGAGATCGGGGACGGCGAGTTCCTGGTGCTCGTCGGGCCGTCCGGCTGCGGTAAGTCAACGTCGCTGCGCATGCTCGCAGGGCTTGAGGACGTGGACGCGGGCGACATCCTGATCAACGACCGCAACGTCACGCACCTGCCGCCCAAGGCTCGTGACATCGCGATGGTGTTCCAGAACTACGCGCTGTACCCGCACATGACGGTGTACGAGAACATGGCGTTCGCGCTGAAGCTGCGCAAGACGCCGAAGCACGAGATCGACCGGCGGGTGAAGGAAGCCGCGGCGATGCTGCAGCTGGAGGACTACCTCGGCCGTAAGCCGAAGGCGCTGTCCGGTGGTCAGCGGCAGCGTGTCGCCATGGGCCGCGCGATCGTGCGTGAGCCGCAGGTCTTCCTCATGGATGAGCCGCTGTCGAACCTCGACGCGAAGCTGCGTGTGCAGACGCGTTCGCAGATCGCCACGCTGCAGGCGAAGCTCGGCATCACCACCGTGTACGTCACGCACGACCAGGTCGAGGCCATGACCATGGGTCACCGGGTCGCCGTGCTGCTGGATGGCGTGCTGCAGCAGGTCGACAGCCCGCGTGCGCTGTACGACCGCCCGGCCAACGTCTTCGTCGCGGGCTTCATGGGCTCGCCGGCGATGAACATCAAGACGGTGCCGCTGACGGAGAAGGGCGGCCGCTTCGGCGACGTCACGCTGCCGCTGACCCCGCAGCAGATCTCCGCGGCGCAGGCCGACGGTGGCGGCAACCGCGTCACGGTCGGGTTCCGCCCCGAGGACACGGACCTGGTCGGGCCGAACGACGGTGGCATCCCGATCACCGTCGACCTGGTCGAGGAGCTGGGCTCGGACGCGTACGTGCACGGCACCGTCGCGCTCGACGGCCAGGACGAGCGCTTCGTCGTCCGCGCCGACCCGCGCCGCACGCCGCGCCTGACGGAGATCGTGTACGTCCGGCCGCACGTCAACACGCACCACGCGTTCAACGCCAACACGGGCCTGCGCATCTGAGCTGAGCCACAAAGAAAAGGCCGCCTCCACCGGAGGCGGCCTTTTCCATGGTCAGGAAGACGCGAACCGCCAGACCTGGAACTTGCCCTCCGAGGCGCACAGGATCACGGAGGCGTTCCACGAGCAGCTCAGGCCGATCGCTTTCGACGACAGCGGGCCCAGGGCGATCCGCTCGCCGGAGGACGACGTGACCCCGACGAGCGAGATGTCGTAGGCGGAGGAAGCGCTCAGGGTGCCGGTGAAGAACATCAGGCTGCCGGCGGTGACGCGGACGCCGTAGGACGTCTTGTCCTCGTTGCGCAGCAGCTGCTTGCCGTCGTAGGAGAGCAGCACGCTGGCGGGCTCGTCCCCGTCGGTGGCGAACACCTGGCGACCGGCGGGGACGAGGACCGTCGAGCCGGGCGCCGGAGCCTCCCAGACCTGCTTCTTCTCGGCGACGGAGATGGCGCGGACCTTGTTCTCCTTGCCGCCGGACGGGCCGTCGATGAGGCACAGCCGGTCGTCGGCGCACGGCGCCATGTCGACGATCTGGACCTTGTCGTTGGAGAAGCTGTAGATCTGCGCCGGCTGACCGGAAGCGGTCAGGTCGTAGACGCTGACCTTGTACTTGGTGCTGCCGCCCGCGACGAACAGCTTGTCCTCGTGGGCGAGGTACTTGGCGCCGTACTCGCCGATGTTGTTCCAGCTGCGGATCTCAGTACCGTCGGAGGCCTTGATGAGGCGGATCGTGTCGTCGCCGTCGACGCTGACGAGGTCGTCGCGGGCCTTCATGTCGCGGACGGCGGGCGCGCCGCCGAAGTTGCTCGGGCCGCGGAGATCGGTGTTCCTGGTCTGGCTGTAGATGGCGGAGCCCTTGGGGTTGTCGGGCCGGCTCCAGCTGTCCTTGCCGGCCCAGGTGACCGTCTCGATCTTCTTCCCCTCGTACCGGTGGATCGCCAGCACCGGGCCGAGACCGTAGAGCACGTCGTAGGAGTTGAACGGGGCGTCCCAGAGCTTCTTGCCGCTCTTCCAGTCCAGCAGGAACATCTTGCCGGGGTCCGAGCCGGTGGCGGTGACGACGATGCCGCCCTGGTACGCCGCGAGGCCCCACTTGCTGTAGTCGCCGTCGAGGGTGACCTTCGCCCAGGCGGCCTTCATGCCGTCGAGGTCGATGGCCTGGACGAAGAACTGCTTGTCGACCTGCCAGCCGATGACGGCGCGCTCGTTGAGCGTGACCGACAGCGTGGCGTCGATCTTCGAGGGGTCGTCCATCTCGAACGACTTCCCGGCCTTCAGGGTGGCGAAGTCGACGGCGGTGTTGCCGTCGCGGAAGAACCAGAACCAGCCGCCGGCGGCCACGAGGGCGAGCACGACGACCGCGGCGACGACCGCGGCGAGCAGGCCGCGGCGGGAACGGCGCGGAGCGGCAGGAGAGGGGACGGGGATCGACCCGGTCGGCGGGGCGCTGGCACCGTACTGGCCGGGCGGGATGACCTGCGCCGCCGACATCGGCAGGCCCGACGTGGGCGCGCCACCCGACGTCGGCGCCCTGAATCCGGGCGAAACCGGGGAGGCGGGCGAGCCACTGAAGGCACCGGTCGAAGGATGCGCCGGAGAGCCGGTCGTGAAACCCGTCGGGCTGGCGCCGTAGCCGGTCGCGGAGGTCACCTCGGCGCCGCCGAACCCCACCTGCGCGGGCGGCGGCGCCACCTCGGCCAGCGCCCCTTCGGCGACGGGAAGCTCCGGCTGCTCCAGTACAGTCGGCGCGATCCCCAACTGAGCATGCAACTGCCTCGCCGCCAGCGGCAGCCGGGACGATCCCCCGACCAGGAACAGCCCGGCGAGCTGGTCGCCCCGCAGGCCCGCGGACGCGATCACCGATCCGGTCTCCCAGACAGCGCGGTGGATCAGCGGCCCGACGACCCGGTCCAGCTCCTCGCGCGTGAGGTGGATCGCCTGGTCCGCGCCGGGCACGGTGATCGGCGCGACGGTGGAGCGGGACAGCATCTCCTTCGCGCCGCGGATGTCGTCCCAGAACAGCCGGCGGTCGCGGCGCTGCGTCGTCGTCATCGGGTTGCGCAGCGCGTCCCAGGTCGCGGGCGCGAACCCGGCGATGACCTGCCCGAGGTGCTCGACCAGCGCCGCGTCGATGTCGAGGCCGCCGAGGTCCTCGACGCCGCCGGAGCCGATGACGGTGAAGCGGCCGTTGTCGTTGCGGACGACGGCGATGTCGAGCGTGCCGCCGCCGAAGTCGAACACGGCGAGGGCGGAGCCGACAGGGACCGGGCGGCGCAGTACATCGGCGAAATAACGGGCGGCGGCCACCGGCTCCGGGACCAGCATGACCGGCGGCCAACCCGCGCGGCGGGCGGCGGTGGCGAGGGTGTCGCGGCGGCGGGTGCCCCACGCGGCCGGGTGGGTCAGGACCGCGGTGGGCAGGAACCCGACCGCCTCCACGGCCGCGCGGGCGACGGCGGCGAGGATGGCGGCGAGCAGGTCGACGGTCGGGATCTCGCGGTCGCCGAGCAGGACGGTCGGCTCGTCGATGCGGCGCTTCGGGTTGGGCTCGAAGCGCGACGGGTCGAGCCCCGCGAGCCGGGCCGCGTCGCGGCCGACGTGCAGCCTGCCGTGCTCGTCGACGTACACCCCGGACGGCATGATCGGCGCGCCGTCGACCAGCAGCGGCCGCGTGCGGCCGTCGGGCCAGCGCACCACGGCCACCGTGTTGGACGTGCCGAGGTCGACACCGATCCCGAAGCCCTGCTGAGGCTCATTCACCGGCCCATCCTAGGTGCGCCGCCAAATCGTTCGTTCAGCCTGACATCGCGGCTGGTGCCGCCGCTCGTCACGGTCGCGGCGCGGGCGATGGGGTGTGCAGTGCGCTGAGCTCGGCGAGGGCGGCGCGGATGCACGCCGGGAAGTCCGGCGAGTCGGTGATCCACTGCTCGAACGCCACCTTGAAGACCGCCACACCGAGCTCGGCGGCGAGGGCGGCGGCGACGGGCGGCACGCCCCGGTCGCGGAGCGCCGCGGCCGCCGCGGTGCCGAGGGTGGCGAGTTTCAGCAGCTCACGCTCGTGCAGGCTGGGGGTGGCGGCGATGATGGCGGCCCGCTGGCGGGCGAAGTCGCGGCGGTCCTGCATCGCAACAGCCGCGCGTTCCATGGCGGCGCCGACGACGTCGAGCGGCCCGTCGGAAGCCGGAGCGGCGGCGATCGCGGCGACGACCGTCTCCTGTAGGGCCCCGGAGCCGTCGAACAACACTTCGCGCTTGTCGGCGAAGTGGCGGAAGAACGTGCGCTCCGTGACGCCGGCGCGCTGGGCGATGTCGGCGACGGTGGTCTGTTCGTAGCCGCGTTCGGTGTACAGCGCGAGCGCCGCCAACATGAGGCGTCCCCGCGCGTCCGGCTCCCAGCGTGCCATAGCTCACGAGTCTAGTGATGACAGCTTCTGACATCACGCGCTATGGTCGGTGATGTCAGCGACTGACATCGTCCACAGGAAGGCACCATCATGCGCATCTTCGTCACCGGAGCCACGGGCTGGATCGGATCGGCCGTCGTCCCCGAGCTCATCGCCTCGGGCCACGACGTCGTCGGCCTCGCCCGTTCTTCTCAACAAGCCGCCGCGCTGCACGACAAAGGCGTCGAGGCACTGAACGGCAGCCTCGACGACCTCGACAGCCTCCGGGCCGGCGCCGCGAACGCCGACGCCGTCGTGCACCTCGCGTTCAAGCACGACTTCACCGACTACGCCGGCGCCGGGCGGACCGAGCGGGCCGCCATCACCGCCCTCTGCGAGACCCTGACCGAGGGCCAGCCGTTCCTCTTCGCGTCCGGCGTCGCGCTCATCACGCCCGGCCGGGTCGCGACCGAGCACGACCAGAACCCCACCAGCGGCCCGGACGCCCCTCGCGGCGGCGCCGAGCAGCTGGCGTTCGAGTTCGCCGCAAAGGGCGTCCGCAGCGTCTCGCTCCGCTTCGCCCCGACCGTCCACGGCGCCGGCGACCACGGGTTCGTCGCCGAGCTGGTGCGGGTCGCCCGCGAGCGGGGCGTCTCGTCGTACGTCGGCGACGGCACCAACCGATGGCCCGCAGTGCACCGTTTCGACGCCGCAGCCCTGGTACGGCTGGCGCTCACCGCACCCGCCGGCGCCATCGTGCACGCGGTCGACGAGGAGGGCGTGCCGGCCCGGGACATCGCCACGGCGATCGGCGACGGCCTCGGACTGCCGGTCGCACCCGCCGCCGCCGAGGAGCTCGGCTGGATCGGCCGGTTCTTCGCCGCCGACATCCCCGCGTCCAGCACCGTCACCCGGGAGCTGCTGGGCTGGCAGCCGACCCACCCCGGCCTGCTCGAGGACCTGGCGGCCGGCCACTACTTCCGTGCAGCTTCGTGACGATCGCCGACATGTAGCCGGCGACGGTGCCCGCGGCCAGGCCGAGGCGGGTCGCGACGGTCGCGACGGGCAGGCCGGCGGCGACGAGCTCCAGCACCTGCCGCTCCTTCGCGCTCAACCCCTTCGCGCTCAGATCAGTCGCGGCGAAGTGGTCCAGCATCCGACGGGCGACGCCGGGGCCGAAGAAGGCGCGCCCGGCCGCGACCGCCGCGATCCCGTGGCAGATCTCGTCCTGCGTGGCGCCTCTGACGAGGTACCCGCGGGCGCCGGCCCGCATCGCGTCGAAGACCTGTGCCGCACCGTCGGACATGCTCAGCACCAGCACGGCGGTGCGGGAGACCAGGGCGTCGAGGCCGGTCAGGCGCAGGTCCATGACGAGCACGTCCGGCTGGGCGGCGGCCACGGCCTCGGCCGCCTCCCGGCCGGTCGCCACCGAAGCGACCATGTCGACGCCGGGCAGCGCCGCGAACAGGGCACGACTCTCGGCATGCTCAGCGGCGACGGCCACGCGGATCACGGAACCAAGCCTAAGCCGTAGCAGAGCGCTTGACGGCACACAAGATCATGGACCCTGACGGATTGCTGACTCGGCCGCGGCGAACAAACCCGCGGGGAGGCGCATCGAACCCTGCGACACCGAAACAACAACCGTTCAGGGAGCCCATCATGCGTACCAAGGCCATCACCGCGATCGTCGCCGCCGCCCTCCTGCTGTCCGCGTGCACCACGTCGCCCGAGCGCAAGGACGGCGACGCCGCACCGGCCGCCGCCACGAAGCCCGCCACCGCCGCGCCGACGTCGGCCACCACGTCGGAGGCCGCGCCGGCCGCCACCAAGACCAGCGCCGCCACCACCACGACGCTGGTGCTCGGCCCGCAGGGGTACGGCGCGCTCCGGCTCGGCATGACCCGGGAGCAGGCCGTCGCCACGGGGCTGCTGACCGCGTTCGACGACTCCGGTTGCGCCCAGGCGTTCATCAAGGGCCGACCGGCGGGCCAGGGCAGGGTCTTCCTGTCCCCGGACCGGGGCATCGCCGCGATCCAGGCGTGGCCCACGCTGTCGACGGCCGAAGGGCTGCGGGCCGGCATGTCCGTCACCGAGGCGCGCGGCCTGTACCCGAACTGGACCATCGTCGACGGCACGCTCACCCAGGGCCGGCACTTCGCCAAGGTGCCCAGCAACGACAAGGCCGTCTTCCGGATCGCGACGGTCGACAACAAGGTCGCGGACGTGACCCTGCAGCTGGCGAACCAGAACTGCTACGAGTAGGCGGACAGCCGCAGGCCGGCCAGCACCTCGTCGGTCCGGTCCGCGGCGCCCACCTGCCTGACCTGCACGTACACCCCGTAGCCGCGGGCGGAGAGCAGCACCTCGCTGTAGGAGACAGGTCCGGCGCAGGACGTCCAGCGCCGGACCTGCGCCTGTGTGCCGGCGACGGCCACGGTGCGGTCCGGCTGCCGGACGCAGGGGGCGGCGTGCCCGGGCAGCGTGGGCGCCGGGCCGCCGGTGGTGAAGGCGCCCGCGAAGACGCCGGGCAGCGCCCTCGCCGGGTCCGCCCAGGCGACGACGTCGGTCGTCACCACGAGGCCCGGGGCGCGATCGCTGCGCAGCCCGAGCATCGCCGGGTCCCAGCCCGCGTCGCGCAGTTGGCCCGCCCAGGCCGGCGGCACCGCGATCGACAGCACGCCGTCGGCGTCGTGCACCCGCACCCAGCCCGGCGGCGGCCCGCCCGCGGCGGCGGAGCCCGCGCTGCCTGCCAGTACAGCTGCCACGGCGGCAACCAGCGTCGCCGACCGCCAGACCTTGTGCCGCCGGGTGGTCCGCCCGATCGAGTCGACGGCCGACCGCAGCTCGGCGGAGAGCTCGGCCGCCGACGCGAAGCGCTTGCGCGGGTCGGGGTGCAGCGCCCGGCGCACGATGTCGTTGACCGGGCTCTTACCGGCGATCCGCTCGCCCGCGGTGGGCGGGCGGCCGGTGAGCATGTGGAACAGCGTCGCGCCGACCCCGTAGACGTCGGCCCGCACGTCCAGCCCGCCGCCGAGCCGCGCCTGCTCGGGTGCCGCGTAGCCCGGCGTGCCGGCGGCGATCGTGAAACCCGAAGCGGTCGCCAATGCCTTGGCCAGGCCGAGGTCCGCGACCAGGACCCGGTCCCGGCCGGGCGCGGGCTGGAACAGCACGTTGGACGGCTTCAGGTCACGGTGCAGCACCCCGGCCGAGTGCAGCTCCGCCACGGCGTCGGCGATGTCGGCCGCGACCAGCAGCGCCTCCTCGACCGGCAGCGGCCCGCCGGCGAGCCTGTCGGCGAGGGTGCCGCCGGCCGCGAACGGCATCACGAGATACGGGCGGCCGTCCGGCAGCTCGCCGACGTCGAGGACCCGGACCAGCAGCGGGGAGTCGGCCCGCCGCATGATGCGCCCCTCCTCCTCGAACCGCGCCCGCAGGTCCGAGTGGTACGTCCAGTTGTCCGCCAGCACCTTGATCGCCACGGATGCGTCGAGCGCGTCGTCGGCCCCGAGCCACACGGTCGCGAACGCCCCGGACCCGATGCGCCGCAGCACGCGGTATCGACCGATATTGTCAGGCACTGGCACGCCGCAATTATCGGCCATGGAGGGCTTCGTTGACCGACATCGAACAGCTCGCGGCGCGCGCCGCGACCGGCGACACGGCCGCGCGTGACGCGCTGCTGGCCGGCATCGCCCCGCAGGTCATGCGCCAGTGCCAGCGCATCCTGCCCTGCCGCCAGGACGCCGAGGAGGCGTGCCAGGACGCGCTGCTCCAGGTCGCGATGAAGATCACCACGTTCGACGCCCGGTCGCGCTTCTCCACGTGGCTGTACGTGGTGACCGCGAACTGCGCCCGGCAGACGTACCGCAGCCTCAAGCGCCGGGCGAGTGAGCAGTCGACCCCGCAGCTGCCCCTCGACGCCGCCGACCCCCGCACGACGAGCGTCATCGCCGGGTCCCGCCTGGATCTGCTGGACGCCCTCGAGCAGCTGGAGGCGCACCGGTCCGAGCTGGTCGGCCCGCTGGTGCTCCGTGACCTGTGTCAGCTGTCGTACGAGGAGATCGCCGCCCACCTCGACATTCCGGTCGGCACCATCAAGTCCCGCATCCACGACGCCCGCCGCCACGTGCGAGCCTCGCTCTCATAGGTGGGTCATCGTGCCCAGTTTGAGGTTCGCGCAGCCGCGCACACTCTGGTTCTCGTCGTGGAGCAGCTCACGCAGGGCCGCCCTCGCCGTCTCCACCTGAGCGGCGGTGGCGGGCGGTCCGGGCCGCTGGCGCGGTGACCGCCAGGTGGGCACGACCAGCTGCGCGACGGCAAGGCTCAGCACCTCGCGGACCAGCACCGACGGGTCGTGCCGGGAGCGTGACCATGCTCTCCAGCGCCGCGAGGTCGCCGTAGTACCCGAGACACAGCAGCGCCGAGCTGCGCAGGCCCGGATCCGGGTCCCGCAGCATGCGGACCATCGCCGGCAGCGCGCGCTCGTCGCCGTGCAGCTCGGACAGCGCGCCGAGGGCCGTCCCCCGCACCCGCCGGTCCTCGTCGTGCAGCGCGGCGTCGAGCAGCTCGAAGTCGCCGGGCGTGGCCAGGTGCTCCAGCGCCCACAGTCCCGCACACCGCAGGTCGCGGTGCCGCTCGGCGGCGAACGACAGCACCGTCGGCCGGCACCCCGCCGGGTCGGCCGCCATGAGCCCCGCGAGGGTCGCCTGGAGCCCCTCCCACTCGTGCTGGACCGGCCGCGCGACCGCCCGCAACAGCAGCGGAAACGCCCGCGTGCCGCGAATTCCGGCCAGGATCTCGGCGAGAAGCTCGACCCCTTCGTGGTCCTCGTCGTCCAGGCACCGCTCCAGCGCCGCCTGCACCGGCGGCACGAGGCTGAGGTCCCCGCTCGCCGCGAGTTCCTGGACGGCACCCGGCCGGAGCCTGACGGTGATGTCGTCGACGCTCGCCAGTACATCCGCCAACGCCGCCTGCATGTCGGCCATGGCGCGAACATTAGCGCCCGGCGCTGTAGGGTCGCGCGATGAGTGAGCAGGGGTTCGTGTGCCGGGGCTGCGGCCAGCGCCATGGCGGGATGCCGTTCTCCTACGGGGCGGTCGCCCCGCAGGTGTGGAGCGACGACTACGCCGGCGACGAGAGCAGCACGCTCGAGGACGAGCTGTGCATCATCCAGGCCGAGCACTTCTTCGTCCGGGCCCGCATCGTCATCCCCGTGCTCGACGCCGACACCGACTTCGACTGGGGCGTCTGGGTGTCGCTCAGCAGGGCCAACTTCGAGCGGTCGCTGGAGCTGTGGACGACGCCGGGCCGGGAGCAGGAGCCGCCGTACTTCGGCTGGCTGTCCACCGAGATCCCCGTGTACGAGCCGACGACGCTGAGCCTGAAGACCCACGTGCACACCCAGCCGGTCGGCAGCCGCCCGCGGGTCGAGCTCGAGGCGACCGACCACCCCCTGGCCGTCGAGCAGCGCGACGGCATCACACGCGACCGCGTCCAGGAGTTCGCCGAGCTGCTCCTGCACCCGTAGCCGCCGGATCGGTGGGGCGCCCTTTCCTGGGCACCCCACCTTGCGGCGCTACTGGGTGCGGCGGCGGTTGACCTCGGCGAGGGTGACCGCGGCGGCGACCGACGCGTTCAGTGACTCGATGTCGGAGACCATCGGGATCGAGACCTTCAGGTCGCAGGTCTGGCCCACGAGGCGGGACAGGCCGCGGCCCTCCGAGCCGACCACCACGACCAGCGGGCCGACGGCGGCCTCCAGGTCGTACAGGGAGGTGGCGCCGTCGGCGTCGAGGCCGGCGACCATGAAGCCCTCGTCCTGACAGGCCTTCAGGGACCTGGTCAGGTTCGTCACCTGGGAGACCTTGACCCTGGCGGCGGCGCCGGCGCTGGTGCGCCACGCGGTGGCCGTGATCGCCGCCGACCGGCGCTCGGTGAGGAACACGCCCTGGGCGCCGAACGCCGCGGCGGAGCGGATGATCGCGCCGAGGTTGCGGGGGTCGGTGATGCCGTCGAGGGCGATCAGCAGCGGCGCCGTGTGCTCCTTGGCGGCGGCGAGCAGGTCGTCGAACGGCTCGTACGCGAACGGCGGCACCTGCAGGCCGAGGCCCTGGTGCAGCACGCCACCGGTCATCCGGTCGAGCTCGGCGCGGGTGACCTCGAGGATCGCGATGCCGCGCTCGGCGGCGGTGCGGACCGCCTCCTTGACGCGCTCGTCCATGTCGATGCCGAGGGCGACGTACAGCGCGGTGGCCGGCACGTGGGTGCGCAGGGCCTCGACAACTGGGTTGCGGCCGACGAGCAGCTCCGGCCCGTCCTTCGGCTGCGACGACTTCCGACCGGGCGAGACGCGCGGCGTGGACCGTGCCCCCGCCGAGGTCGGCTTCGAGGCACCGAACGGCCCCTTGCCGGCGGTGCGCTTCGTGCCGGGCTGGCCGATCTTCGGGGCCCGGCCCTGGGCGGCCGCCGCGCGCAGCTCGTTGGCCTGCTTGCGGGCGGTCTTCTGGGGAAGCTCCTCGTCGCCGCTGTACCCCTTGTGCCAGGGGCGCTCGTCCGCGGGCAGGGTGCGCCCGCGGCCCGTCAGGGACTGCCGGTTCTTCCCACCGGAGCCCTTGGCGGCGCCCTTCTTCGAGACGACCCGCTTGCCGCGGCGTTCAGAATTGCCTGGCATTGTTCTCAGCTCTCCAACGTCCATCGTGGACCGGCCGGGGTGTCCTCCACCGCGATACCGGCGTGCTTCAACTGGTCCCGCACCGCGTCGGCGGCGGCCCAGTCCTTGCGGCCGCGGGCCGCGGTGCGCTGCTCCAGTGCGAGCGCCACCAACGCGTCGACCACCCGCGTCAGGTCCCCGGCCTGCGTGTCGCTCCACTGGGCGTCCAGCGGGTCGAGCCCGAGCACGTCCAGCATGGCCCGCACCGTGGCGAGGGCCGCCGACACGGCCGCCGAATCGCCGGCCGCCAGAGCGGTGTTCGCGTCCCGTACGACATCGTGCAGGACGGCGAGCGCGCGCGACGTGTTCAGGTCGTCGTCCATCGCCTCGACGAACGCGTCGGGCAGCTCCGACAGTTCGCCGGGGCCGACCAGCTCCACCGCGCGGGTCACGAAGTTCTCGACGCGGCGGAACGCGGCGGCGGCCTCCTCGAGCGCCTCCTGCGAGTAGTCGATCACCGACCGGTAGTGCGGCGCCAGCAGGTAGTACCGCACCTCGACCGGGCGCAGGCCGGCCTCGACCAGCGCTTCGAGGTTGATCACGTTGCCGAGCGACTTGGCCATCTTCGACCCGCCGAGGTTCAGCAGCGCGTGATGCACCCAGTACCGGGCGAACGGGTGCCCGGCGGCGTGCGACTGGGCGACCTCGTTCTCGTGGTGGGGGAACTTCAGGTCCAGCCCGCCGCCGTGGATGTCGAACTCGATGCCGAGGTACCGCCAGCACATGGCCGAGCACTCGATGTGCCAGCCCGGCCGGCCGGTCCCCCACGGCGACGGCCAGTTGGCCTCGGCCGGCTCCTCGGGCTTGGTGCCCTTCCACAGCGCGAAGTCCCGCGGGTCCTTCTTCGCCCGCTCCGGCCCGTCCGTGGCGGGCTCCATGTCGTCGGGCCGCTGCCCGGACAGCGCGCCGTACTCGGCGTGCGAGCGCACGTCGAAATACACGTCGCCGCTGCCGTCCGTCGCCGGGTACGCGTGACCGCGGTCGATGAGCAGCTGGATCAGCTCGTGCATCTCGGTGATGTGCCCGGTCGCCCGCGGCTCGTAGGTCGGGGGCAGCACGCCGAGCTTCAGGTAGGTCGCCGACAGCAGCCGCTCGTTGGCATACGCGACGGCCCAGAACGGCTTGCCCTGCTCCTCCGCCTTGACCAGGACCTTGTCGTCGATGTCGGTGATGTTGCGGATGAACGTGACGGCATACCCCGAGCGCAGGAACCAGCGCCGCAGCACGTCGTAGTTCACCCCGGAGCGCAGGTGGCCGATGTGCGGCCCGCCCTGCACGGTGAGCCCACACAGGTAGATACCGACCTGCCCGGGCGTCATCGGGACGAAGTCCCGGACCGATCGGGTCGCGGTGTCATACAGGCGTAGGGTCACGGATGCAAGAGTAACGGTCGGACCGCTCCAAACCCGCACCAGCACTAACCTGAGCCTGTGGCTACCGAGACCGCCCAGACCCTCGACCGTGGCCTGCGTCTGCTGCACGTGGTCGCGGAGACGCCCGGCGGCCTGACGATGACGGAGGCCGCAGCCCTCCTCGGCGTCGGCCGCGCCGTCGTGTACCGCCTGGTCGCCACCCTTTCCGAGCACGGCATGGTCCGCCGCGACCGCTCCGGCCGCCTCCGCCTGGGCGCCGGCGTCCTCCAGCTCGCCCGCCGCGCCCAGCCTCTCGTGGCGGACGCCGCCCTGCCGGCCTTACGCCGCCTGGCCGAGACCGTCGGCGCCACGGCCCACCTGACCATCGCCGACGGCGGCGAGGCCTACGCCCTCGCGGTGGTGGAGCCGAGCTGGACCCAGTTCCACGTCGCCTACCGGACCGGCTCCCGCCACGCCCTGGACGTGGGCGCCGCCGGCAAAGCCATCCTCGCCGGCCGCCGCGGCGACTACACCGCCATCACCACGGTCGGCGAACTCCAGCCCGGCGCCTACGGCGTGGCCGCGGCCGTCGCCGGCGTCGAGGGCCTGGAGGCGAGCGTGGGGGTGGTCGCCCTGACCGCGCTGGACCCGACCTCAGTCCCCACCCTTGTCACCACCGCCGCCACCACGGTCGCCTCCGCCCTGCGCTGATCCCACGCCGGGCCGTTCGGCGAGCTGCGCGCCGCTGAGCATCTGCTCATGCATCTCGCGGCGACGGGCGACGCGTTCGGTGCTGTCCCACATCGGGTCGGCGGCACGAGCCTTCGCCTTTACGTCGCGCCAGGTCGCGGCTTCGGTCATGACCCGTTCCTCTTCTCCGTGTTCTCCGTGATCGAGGTGGCTTACAGCGGTGGGGCGGGGTCGGTGCGGAGGCGGCTGTAGAGGTAGCCGTCGTGCCAGCGGCCGGCGCGGAACTCGCAGGCTCGGACGATGCCGTCCAGAGTGAAGCCGGCCTTCTCCAGGGATTTCTGTTCGGCGATGTTCTCCGGGTGGGTGCCGGCCTGGATGCGCTGGACCGGAGAGTGGGCGAAGAGGTGGTCGCACAGCATGGCCTGGGCGCGCCAGCCCAGGCCGCGGCCTCGCCATTGCGGGAGGAGGGCGATGCCGATCTCCCAGTAGCCGATGGGGCCGCTGTACTTGCCGGCGACATAGCTGACGAAGCCCGCCGCTACGCCGTCCGGGTCGGCCTCCACCATGAGGCGGCCCGAGCCGGGGCCGAGGTAGCCGTCCAGGGCGAAGCGCCGGTCGGCCGCGTGCGGGTCGCGGTAGCCGGACCAGTCCAGGCCGATGAGGCCCGGCTCGGTGGCGAACCGGTGGAACATCGCCAGGTCCGATTCGGTCACCGGACGGAGGCGGATGGCGCTCATCGAGCCTCATCCGGAGCGGACGACGAATCCCCAGCCGAATCCCCAGCCGAATCCGCAGCCGAAGAAGCAGGCGAAGAAGCAGGCGAAGAAGCAGGCGAAGACGGCGCTGAGGCGAGGAAGGCGCGGCTGATCGTGGCGAACAGCAGACCGAGCAGGAGCGCCACCGTGGCGAGGGAGAGGTCGGTGTCGGCGGAGTCGACGGCGGGGTTGCCGGCCAGGGACGTCATCGCCGCGCCGACAGCGGAGCCGATGAAGTACAGCAGCAGGTACGCCGGGATCAGCGCCAACGCGCAGGCGCCCGTGATGGCGAGGAGGCGCAGCGGGGGCACGTCGCCGGTGGCGGTGACCGCGGCCGCGGCGGCCGACGGCAGGAGGACCAGGCCGAGGGCGCCGAGCCAGCCGTACGCGGCGGTGGCCGGCCACGCGGCCAGCGCGGCCAGCGCGGCGAACGGCAACGCCCACAGGAGACGGTCCAGCGGCAGGAGCCCGACCGTGACGGCCGCGAGCATCACGATGAGGACGATTTTCAGCAGGGAGAGACCGTTCTCGACGCGGACGTCGGCGGCGTCGGTGACCGGCTCGTCCCACGGCGTCGTGATCAGCACGGTGACCGCGGCGGCCACCGCGAAGACCGTCGTCAGGAAGTGCGCCGGTCCGGGTTCGGGGGTCGCCACCGTACGGGCGGCGAACACCATCCCGGCGAACGCCACGGCGCCACCGACGGCCAGCCAGGCGGCCGCCGCGCCACCGCTGACGCCGGCCCGGTCGAGCGCCAGGTCAGCCCCGACCCAGATCACGGCCCCCACGGCGGCGGCGAGGACGGCCCGCAGATCGGCACGGAAGATGAGGACCACCCCGCCGAACGCGAGCAGGATCGCGAGCTGCCGGATGTCCCGCGGCCAGTACGTGTTGTTGCCGACGAACCCGGCCGCCGGAGACGGCTCCATGTACGGTTGGTAGATCGCCAGGCACACGGCCCAGATCACCGCCGCGGCGAGCCCGCTGAGCCCGCCGATCACGCTCCGCCAACGCATCCCCATCGCTGCATCCTGATCCCTGCCTGCCCGGAGCGGAACCCCTCCGGCCATGCTGTCCGTCAGGAGCAGGCATGCAGGAGTACGGGCCGCAGACCAACACCGTGCACAGCGGCGACATGTACGTGACTCAGCGTGGCGACATCAATGTCACCGGCCGGTCGGCGGCGCGGGAGCGGAAGATCCGGGTGCTGATGCTGGCGGCCAACCCCGGCAGCACCGAGCGGCTCGCGATCGACGAGGAGGCGCGGCAGGTCACCGAGCGGCTGCGGCTGGCGCACGACCGGGACGTGTTCGAGCTGATCACGTGCTGGGCGGTGCGGCCGATGGACCTGCTGCAGTACCTGAACCAGCACAACCCGCAGATCGTGCACTTCAGCGGGCACGGCAACCGGGCCGGCGAGGTGTACCTGTCCGCGGGCGACGGCACCGACCGGCGGGTGTCCGCGGCGCGGATCGGGGAGCTGTTCCGGACCGCCGGCGAGCAGATCCGGGTCGTCGTGCTCAACGCCTGCCACTCCGCCGCGCAGGCCGCCGAGATCGGCCGGCACGTCGACCACGTCGTCGGCATGAACGCGTCCGTCACGGACGAGGTCGCCACCATCTTCGCCGCGTCGTTCTACTCCGCGCTGGGCTTCGGCCGCCCGGTCCCGCAGGCGTTCGACCAGGCGGTCGCCGTGCTCGGCATGCACGACCCGGCCAGCCACACCATCCCGCAGCTGGTGTCGCGCCCCAACGCGAAGGAGCACCTGTGAGCAACGGCGGCCAGAACAACTCGGTCAACAACTGCGACCTGTACGCCACCCAGAGCGGCGACATCCACATCAACCACGGCGCCCCGCCCGCCAGGCGAGGCCCGCGCACCGACACCAAGGTCCTCTTCGGCACCCTGCTCGCCGACGCCGGCTACTTCCTCTACGGCGTGAAGGCGTACACGGGGAACGACACCAGCGCGGACATGTGGCGCTCCTGCACGTTCCTCCTCCTCTTCCTGGTCACCTGCGCCCTGCTCGGCCGCTGGGTCCGCCGCCGGATCTGACCAGGTCCTCGAACTCCCGCCGGAGGTCGAGGAGGCCGAGGCCGGACCGGCCGGTCGCCTGCTGGATCAGCTCGGTGAGCGGCCACTGTACGAGGCAGCCGAACCGGGCCGCGTAGATGCCGGCGCCGCGCAGCGCGTACCGGTCGCTGAAGTCCATCAGGGCGTAGCCGAGCAGCTGGTACACGTCGGTGGCGGCGAGCGCCGGTGACCTGCTGCCGTCCAGGCGCGGCCGGCCGCCGGAGCCCGACTTGATGTCGATGAGGAGCCCCGCGACGACGAGATCGGCGTCCGCCGCGAGCAGCTCGCTGCCGTCGAACGTCGGTCCACTGTGCACGGTCCCGGCCGCCAGTCCCGGCAGCAGCCGCGTCAGGGCGAGGTCGCGCATCGCGATCAGGTCGGCCACCTCGTCGTCGTTGGCGAGGGCGAGCAGGTCGTCCGCCCTGCTGCCGGCGGGGAGGGTGAACAGCCGCGAGCCGGTGGCCATCGGGTTGCGGAAGCGCTCGACCAGCAGCGCCAGCGCGTAGCAGGTCCGCGCCCACCACTCGTCCGGCCGGCCTTCGTGCAGGCCTGCCTCGAGCACGGTGGGGCGGCGCGGGCAGAGCACCTCCAGCAGCTCCCGGCCCGCCCCGTCGAACGCCGCCCGGCGGTCCCACAGTCCCCGGATCGGCAGTTCGAGGGACACCTTCGGGTCGACCAGCAGGCGGATCCACCAGTCGATCGCCCCGCCCTGCGTACCGAGGGCGACCGCCGCCGCCGGGGTGACCGCCAGTTCGTCGGCCGCTTCCCGGACGGCCTGCTGCAGTGGCGCCAGGTGCGGGAACGTGGCCCGCATCCACCGCCCGACCGGACTGTCGGTTTGCTGCACGGCGGCGGTGAGGCTCGGCATCCGTGCAGCCTACGGGCGCTTCCGCAACGAGCGTCAGGGGTGCGTCATCGACAGCAGGTCGAGGGCCTCGTCGAGCTGGGCCTGGGTGAGGGTGCCCCGGTCGAGGTGGCCGCGGGAGATGACGACGTCGCGGATGGTGTGGCCGGTGGCGAGGGCCTCCTTGGCGATGGCGGCGGCCTCGTCGTAGCCGAGGTAGCGGTTCAGGGGCGTGACGATCGACGGGGAGCCGGCGGCGTACGAGTGCAGGACCTCCTCGTTGGCCTCCAGGCCGTCGACGCAGCGGGCGGCGAAGAGGCGGGCGGCGTTGGCGAGGAGGCGGATGGACTCCAGGAGGTTGCGGGCGATCACCGGGAGCATGACGTTGAGCTCGAAGTCGCCCTGGGAGCCGGCGAACGCGACGGCGGCGTCGTTGCCGATGACCTGGGCGACGACCTGGCGGAGCGCCTCGGGGACGACGGGGTTGACCTTGCCGGGCATGATCGACGAGCCGGGCTGGAGGTCGGGCAGGCGCAGCTCGCGCAGGCCGGCGCGCGGGCCGGAGCCCATCCACCGGATGTCGTTGGCGATCTTGTACAGGCCGACGGCGATGGTCCGCAGCTGGCCGGAGGCCTCGACGAGGGCGTCGCGGGCGCCCTGGGCCTCGAAGTGGTTGCGGGCCTCGGTGAGCGGCAGGCCGGTCGTCTCGGCGAGGGCGGCGATCACCGCGGCGGAGAACGACGGCGGGGTGTTGATGCCCGTCCCCACCGCGGTGCCGCCGAGGGGCAGCTCGCAGACGCGCGGCAGGACTGACTGAATTCGATCGATGCCGTACCGGACCTGAGCGGCGTATCCGGAGAATTCCTGCCCGAGCGTCACCGGCGTCGCGTCCATGAGATGCGTCCGCCCCGCCTTGACCACAGACGCAAACGAGTCCGATTTATCCGACAAGGCGTCAGAAAGCACGGAGAGAGCCGGCACCAATTCGGATGTCAGCGCCGACGCGGCGGCGATGTGAATGGAGGTGGGAAATACGTCGTTGGACGACTGCGACGCATTCACGTGGTCATTCGGGTGTACCGGCGAGCCAAGCAACCGGGACGCCAGCGTCGCGATGACCTCATTGGCGTTCATGTTCGACGACGTGCCCGACCCCGTCTGGAACACGTCGATCGGGAACTGGTCGTCGTGCACGCCGCTCGCCACGTCCGCCGCCGCGGCCACGATCGCCTGCGCGAGCCCTTCGGGCAGGACGCCCAGCGAGGCGTTCACCGCGGCGGCCGCGCCCTTGATCTGCGCCAGGGCCCTGATGTGGGAGGACTCCAGCCGGCCGCCGGAGATCGGGAAGTTTTCGACGGCGCGCTGCGTCTGCGCCCGCCACAGCGCGTCGGCGGGGACGCGGACCTCGCCCATGGTGTCGTGCTCCACGCGGAATTCCATACGTTCTACAGTGCCCCGCGGCGACCGCCGTCAACGGTAGAGCGCGCCCAGATCACTGACGCCGAGCTCCTCGAAGAGCGCGACCGCCTGCTCGTGGCGGCCGAGGCCGGCCAGGGCGCGGGCCTGCTCGTACCGGTCGCCGATGCGCACGGACTTGGCGAGCGCCTCCTCGTTGAGCTGCCGGGCCTCGTCGTGCATGTCGAGGGCGCGCAGCGTGAGGGCGAGGTCGTTGGCGGTGAGGCACTGCCCGGAGACGTCGGCGACCTGGTCCATCAGCGACCGCGCGGCGCGCTGGCAGGCGAGGGCGTCGGCGAGGTGGCCCTGCAGGCGGTGCGCGGTGCCGAGCTTGCTGAGGGTCTCCGCGGAGCCGAACTGGTTGACCGAGTGCTGCTTCAGCGTCAGCGCGCGCCGCAGCAGGGCGGGCGCGACGGTGAGGTGGCCGAGGTGCAGGTGGTTGAGGCCGAGCTCGCCCATCATGATGCCGACGGCGCGCATCCCGCCGAGCGTGCGCGCGGCGGCGAGGCCGCGCCGGTTGGCCTGCAGGGCCTGGTCGTAGTTGCCGGCCTGGGTGTGCGCGATGCCGATCGTACTGTTGATCTTGAACTGGAGGTGCGCCGGGGCCTCGTCCAGGTGCAGCGCGGCGGCGGCCTCCGCGGCGGCGATGGCGGCGGCGTACTGGCCGAGCCGGCTGTGCAGCATCGCCATGTTGGTCAGCGCGGTGCCCATGAGCCGAGGGATGCCTTCCCGCTCGGCGATGGCGGTCACGAGCCGCAGCGTCGAGAGGGCGTCCGCCATGCGGCCCATCCGGAAGTACACGCCGGCGAGGTAGTTCTGGGCCTCCGCCTCCAGCTCCGCGCTGGGCAGGGTCCGCGCGGCCGCGATCGCCCGCTCGTACAGGTCGAGCTGCGCCTCGCCGTAGCCGAAGCCGAACAGGAACGGCGACACCGCGCGGGTCATCAGACAGATCTGCCGGTGCCGGCCGAGGTCGGAGGCGAGGCGCGCAGCGCTGAGGACGTTGGGCAGCTCGCGCTCCATCCACCCGCGCGCCTCGGCGATCCCGGTGAACACCCGCGCGGCCGGCGGCGGGGTGTCCAGCCGCAGCATGACGCGCGTGTCGGCCAGCTCCAGGAACGCGTTCGCGGCGGCCACGCTGTACAGATAATGATCGAGCATCCGGTCGACGACGGCGTCCGCGTCGGCCACGAGCTGGGCCGCGTAGTCCCGCAGGAGGTCGTGCAGCCGGTACCGGCCGGCCTCGGGCGCCTCGACCAGGTGGACGTCGACGAGGCCCTCCAGCAGCTCCTCGGCGTCCACCACGGGCAGCTGCGCCATGGCGGCGGCGACGGCCGGCTCGAAGTCACCCGCCGGGTGCACGCCGAGCACCGCGAAGAACTGCTGCAGGTGCACGGGCAGCTGCTGGAACGACAGCGCGAACGCCGCCGCCACGGTCCGCCCGTCGACGGCCAGCTCGGGCAGCCGCCGGTCGGCGCCGCGCAGCCGGCGGGCCAGGTCGGCGATCGTCCAGCTGGGCCGGTGCTGCAGCCGCGCGCCCGCGAGGCGCACCGCCAGCGGCAGGCGCCCGCACAGCTCCACCACCTCGACGGTGCACGCCGGGTCGGCGACGGCGCGGGCGCCGACGGTGCGTTGCAGCAGCTCCACCGCCTCGTCGAGCGGCAGCACGTCCAGCGACACGGGCCGGGCGCCGTCGAGCCCGCCGAGCCGGCGCCGGCTGGTGATGAGCACCCCCGTGAGCGCCGTGCCGGGCAGCAGCGGCAGCACCTGCGCGGAGTCCAGGGCGTTGTCGAGCAGCACCAGCACCCTGCGGTCGGCCAGCTCGGTCCGCCAGAGCACCGCGCGCTCGTCCGAGACGGCTGGGACGCGCTCCGGCGGTACCCCCAACTGCCGCAACAACGCGCCGAGCGCCTCCCCCGGGTCCAGCGGCGCCCGGTCGCTGTGCCCGCGCAGGTCGAGGTAGAGCTGCCCGTCGGGGAACCGGGGGGACACCGCGTGCGCGGCGCGGACGGCGAGCGTGGTCTTGCCGGTGCCGGCCATCCCGTCGATCGCGAGCACGGCGTGCCGCTCGTCGCTGAGCGCGGCCACGATCTCGGCGAACGCGTCGGCCCGCCCGGCGAAGTCCGCGATGTCGCGCGGCAGGCAGCGGGCGGCGCGGCGCCCCTCGTCGGCCGGCTCGGGCGGCGCGAGCAGCAGCGTCACGTCGCCGTTGAGGATCCTGCGGTGCAGCTCGACGAGCTCGGCGCCCGGCTCGATGCCGAGCTCCTCGGCGAGCATCGCCCGCCCCCGGCGGAACACGGCGAGCGCGTCGGCCCGCCGGCCCGTGCGGGCGAGCGCCGTCATCAGGTGCCCGCGGAACTGCTCGTGGTGCGGGAACCGCTCGACCAGGTCGGCGACCTCGGCGAGGATCTCCTCCGCCGCGCCGAGCCGCAGCTCCAGGTCCAGGCAGAGCGACAGGGCGGCGGTCCACTGCTCCTCCAGGTGCGCCGCGGAGGCGCGGACCGCGTCGGAGTCGACGTCGGCGAGCGGCCGGCCGCGCCACAGGGCGAGGGCGGCGCGCAGCTCGTCGCGGGCCGCGGCCAGGTCGCCGTCGGCCGCCGCGGCCCGGCCGCGCTCGACCCGGGTGGCGAAGACCAGGGCGTCCAGCTCGTCGGCGCCGACCTTGATGCGATACCCGGAAGGCTCGGTGATGACGAGCTCCTCGGGCAGCCCGGCGCGGCGCAGCAGCTGGCGGAGCCGGGAGACGCAGCTGTGCACCTGGGCCCGCGCGGTGGTCGGCGGGCTGGTGTCCCACAGGGCCGAGATCACCTGCTGGAACGGCACCAGCTGCCCTTCGCGCAGCAACAGCAGCGCCAGGAGGATCCGCTCACGGGGCGCTGCAACCGTGATCTCCGAGCCTGGCGTGCGGATCTGCACCGGCCCCAAGATCGAAAACTTGGTCGAATTGCGCATAACCACCCTCTGTGCGGCGCCTGCCTCCCCTCGAAGCTGCACGCGGTATTGCCCGATGGTAGTCAAATGAGAGCGGCGAAAGAGCAGCGCCGTGGAGTCTTTTTCGTGGAACGACATGCGTGTGCCGGAATGCGTCCAGGTCTTGCAGGCGGTTTGCTCATAAACCGGATTCGGGCTACTCAAGCCCTCTGCGGGGTTGCTCTGGACGAACGGGGACATTTCGGCGCGAAATCGCATTCTGGGGCCGCGCCCAACGTTGTGTGCGGCCCCCGTTCACCCTCCGGCCACACCGCCTTCGGCCGGCTCGCCCATCGTGTCGAGCTATGCCATTCCTGCTGCGCGCGGCCGTGACCGCCGCCGTCGCCGTCCCGGCCCTGCTGCTGTCGGCGACCCCCGCGTCCGCTCACGGCGCCACCCGGGTCACCGCGACGTCCACCCTGCCCTCGATCCCGCTCAGCGCCCTCGGCGTCGCCGACGACCGCGGCGTCAAGCTCGGCGGCATCGGCAGCGACATCTTCCCGACCGGCCGCCCCGGCGAGTACTGGACGATCACCGACCGCGGCCCCAACGGCCAGATCACGGTCGGCACCGAGAAGCGCCGGACCTTCCCGACCCCCGACTTCAACCCGACGATCGTCCGCGTCCGCGCCGCCGGTTCCGTCTTGAAGGTCGTGCAGACCATCCCGATCACGACCTCGTCCGGCAAGCCCGTCACCGGCCTGCCGAACCAGCTGCCGCACGATGAGCAGCCCTACACGTACAACGCCGGCACCCCGCTGTCGATCAACCCCGACGGCCTGGACACGGAAGGCATCGTCCGCGCCGATGACGGCACCTTCTGGCTGGTCGACGAGTACAGCCCCTCGCTGGTCCACGTCTCGTCCCGCGGCCGCGTCCTCGCCCGCTACGTCCCGTCGGGCCTGGGCCTGACCGGCACCGACTACCCGGTGATCGAGGCCTTCCCCGCCATCTACGCCTCCCGCAAGGTCAACCGCGGCTTCGAGGGCCTCGGCGTCCTCCCCGGCGGCGACCTGGTCATCGGCCTGCAGAGCCCCCTCCTGGTCCCGACCAAGGCCGCCGGCGAGGCGTCGCTGAACACCCGCCTGCTGCGCTTCTCCCCCCGCTCCGGCAAGGTCATCGGCGAGTACGCCTACCAGTTCGCCCCCGTCTCGGTCGTCGACCCCGGCCAGACCAACCCCGCCGAACTGAAGATCTCCTCCATCGTCGGCCTCGGCCCCGACACCGTCCTCGTCCAGGAGCGCACCGACCAGGCCGCCCGCCTCTACCGCGCCGACCTGCGCAAGGCCACCAACCTCCTCGGCGGCCCCTACGACAACCCTTTGACGGCGCCCTCCCTCGAGCAGGACGCGTCTGCGGTAACTGTCGTCCCGAAGACCCTCGTCATCGACCTGAACACCGTCCCCGGCACCCAGAAGAAGATCGAGGGCGTCGCCGTCCTGAACCCGTGGACGATCGCCCTCATCAACGACAACGACTTCGGCATGACCGACGGCCCAGCCGCCTTCGACGCCTCCGGCCGCCTGATCGACAGCGGCATCAAGACCACCCTGGTCACGGTCCGCCTCACCCACCCACTGGCATAGCCCGACGGGCCGCCTCCACCCCCGGTCGAGGCGGCCCACCTCACTGCCCGCCCATCTCCGTGATCTTCGGAATCACGACGCCATGGTTGGCACACGCCCCCGCCAGCGCGCTCCACTTCTCCACGAGCTGCGAACTAACCTGGCTCGACTCCCGTGCGCCAGAAGGTCGCCCGCCTGCCACGAGACTGCTACCGACACGGGTAGATGAAATATCCGCGACACGGGCTAATCGGGCGATCCACCGCAGTAAGATCCGGCGCCGTTACGGTGGGCGGGTGGCTAGGGGAGCGGTCCGGAACTTTGAGACGGCGCTCGGTGCGATCGGGGTGCTGGCGCTCATCATCACGGGGATTTTGGTCACCGGGTGGAATCCGCTGCCCAAGATGTCGATGGACTTCACGGGCTGGTGGGAGAAGGTCGCCTCCAGCGGCGGGAAGCTGTCGGAGCCCGAGACGTTGTGGACGGACCGGGTCGGGGGGCAGCCGTCGGCGGCCGTGATCGCCGGGGATGCCGTGGTCGTGCAGATGCGGGGGACGATCGAGGCCCGGGGGCTGCGCAGCGGGACGAAGCTGTGGGACAAGGAGGCCGACTGGGCCGCCGTCGCCGGGGACGGGGCCGGTCAGGTGGTCGTCGTCGGGCGGCGCGGGAAAGGGCTTGAGGCCGTCGACCCCGCGAACGGGTCCGTCAAGTGGAAGGACGGCGACGCGGTCGGGGCGTGGACCTACCGGGACTCGGTGCTGGCGCTGGCCTGCGGTGGGTTGACCGACTGCACGCTCACGGCGCGCTCACCCAAGGACGGGGCGCAGATCTGGAAGCTGACGCTGCCCGGGATCGGGCGGGTGCTCGCGGGCGTGAACACGGACCTGCTCGGGACCAGGCTGCTCTCCGACACGTACGACAACGCCGTCGAGGCGAGCCCGAACGCCATTCCGGCCATGCTGGGCTTCCCGATCGACCAGCGGGTGCAGGTGATCGACACGCTCAGCGGGAAGCGGTTGCGTACCGAAGAACCGACGAACACCAGTCGGATCGTGGTCGTCGGTGGGAGGGTCCTCGTCTCGACCGCGCAGCCGAAGGACGGCAACTGCCGCTACAGCCTGGAGGCGCGGGACGCCGCGACGGGCAAGACGGTCTGGCGCAAGGACGGCTACGACCTGCGGACGTCGTCCGGTGCGGGGTGTGAGCAGCGCAGGGACCCGGCGGGGGCGGACTCGGTGATCGCGGCGACCCGCGGGGACAACCGGGAGGTGTTCCTGTCGCCGCGCGACGGGCGGGAGCTGTTCGTGGGGGCGCTCGGGGACACGCTGGTCGCGGCCGACAGCCAGTACGGGCTGATCCGCGGCGCCGACAAGAAGACCCTCCAGGTGATCAACCTGACCACGGGGAAGACCGCGTGGAAGCAGGAGATCGGCGAGAAGGCGGACGTGGCGATCACCCGCTACGCGGTGCTGATCCGGGACTCGGGGACGCTCAAGGCGTACAAGCCGGACAACGGCACCCTCAGACTCGACGCGAAGACAAGCTCTGACGTCCTCGGCGTCGGACCGGACGGGCTGATCGTCTCCCGTGGCCGGAATCTGGGGTTTCTGCCGTACAGCTAGCGATGCTCCATCACGAGCGTGAACGACGTGCCGGGTTCGAGCGCCTCGTAGAGATGCGGCACGTCGCCGGGGAACGAGCAGTAGTCGTGCGGTGACAGGTCGACGGTCGCGTCGGACGGGCCGACCCGGAGGCGGCCGCTCATGAGGACCACGTGCTCGACGGTGCCCAGCAGGTGCGCGTCGGCCTTGCGGGGACCACCCATGCCGACGTTCATCAGGTAGATGTCGCGCTTCGCGCCGGGCGGGCAGGTGGCGAGCAGCGCGCCGCCGAAGTCGGCCTGCTCGGCCTGGATGGAGGGGCCCTCGCCGGCGCGGATCACCCGCGGGGCGGTCGGCGCTGGCGGCTCGACCAGGCGGCTGAACGGCACGTTGAGCGCCACCGCCAGGGCCCACAGGGTCTCGATGTTGGGGTTGCCGGCGCCGGACTCCAGCTGGTGGAGGGTCGACTTGGCGATGCCGGCCCGCTTCGCGACCTCACTCAGCGACAGCTTCTCCCGGTCGCGCTCGCGGCGCAGCGCGGCGGCGATGAACTCCAACGGCGCGCCCATGTGCGACCCCCTGTTCGGTCTAACGAACGAATCATTCGACTTGACGAACGGCTTCAGCGAAGTCCAGCATATCGAACTATGCGTTCGATGATACGAACACGGGATCCCATCGTCCGCGACGTCAGCGCGCTGTGTGCCGCGGCCGTCGTGGTCGGCCTCTCGTTCGGCGCGATCGCCACCGCCGCCGGCCTGCCGCTCAGCCAGATCGTGGTCATGTCGGCGTTCGTCTACGCGGGCGGCGCGCAGTTCCTCGCGGTCGGGCTCGTCTCCGCCGGCGGCACCGCGCTCGCGATCGTCCTGGCCGGCCTGCTGCTCAACGCCCGGCACCTGCCGTTCGGCCTGGCGATCGGCAACGAGACGCTCGGCGCGAGCCGGTGGCGGCGGATCGTCGGCAGCCACATCCTGACCGACGAGTCGGTCGCGTTCGCCCTGGCGCAGGACGACCCGGCGCAGCGCCGCCGCGCGTACTGGCTGACCGGTGTCGCGCTGTTCGTCACATGGAACATCGCCTCGACCGTCGGCGCGATCGCCGGCAGCGCCCTCGGCGACCCGAACCGCTACGGCATCGACGCGGCGTTCCCGGCCGCACTCCTGGCGCTGACGCTGCCCTCGTTGAAGGATTCCGCGTCGGTACGAGTGGCAGTCGCCGGTGCCGCGATCGCGCTCGCCACCACGCCGCTGCTGCCGGCCGGGTTGCCCGTGCTGCTGGCGCTGCTCGGACTCGCGTTCGCGCTGCCCGTGCCCGGTTCCAAGCGGCGGCCGTCATGAGCCTGCCCGTTCCGGGTTTTCCGGCGGCGGCCGTCCCGAGGCTGCCCGTTCTCACGTTCCGGAGGTGGCCGTCATGAGCTGGATCGCGATCATCGTCCTGGCCGCCGGCACGTACGCGCTGCGCTTCGCCGGACCCGTCCTGCGCAGCCGGCTGTCGGTCTCCGACGCCGTCAAGCGCTACCTGACCCTGGCCGCGGTCGCCCTGCTCGCCGCGCTCATCGGCACCGCCGCGCTGCTCGACGGCACCGACTTCGTCGGCGTCGCCCGGCCGGCCGGCGTCGTGGTCGGCGCCGTGCTCGCGTGGCGGAAGCTGCCGTTCGTGGTCGTCGTGGTGGCCGCCGCACTCACCGCCGCCCTGCTCAGACTGGCCGGAATCCAGTAACTACAGTCGAGGCATGCCTGAGTTCGCGTTCTCGCCGCTGCTGCCGCTCGGACCCGACACCACCGAATACCGGCTGGTCACCAGCGACGGGATCGGGCGCGACGGGCGGTTCCTCACCGTCTCCCCGGAGGCGCTGACGCTCCTCACCGACGAGGCGATGCACGACATCGCGCACTTCCTGCGCCCCGCGCACCTCGCCCAGCTCCGCTCGATCATCGACGACCCGCTGGCCTCCCCCAACGACCGGTTCGTCGCGCTCGACCTGCTCCGCAACGCCAACATCGCCGCCGGCGGTGTCCTGCCCATGTGCCAGGACACCGGCACCGCGATCGTCATGGGCAAGCGCGGCCGCTTCGTCCTCACCGACGGCGACGACGAGGCGGCCATCGCCCGTGGCGTGTTCGACGCGTACACCCGCCTCAACCTGCGCTACTCGCAGCTCGCCCCGCTGACCATGTGGGACGAGAAGAACACCGGCTCCAACCTGCCCGCGCAGATCGAGCTGTACGCCGAGGGCGACGACGCCTACAAGTTCCTGTTCATGGCGAAGGGCGGCGGCTCGGCCAACAAGAGCTACCTCTACCAGGAGACGAAGGCTCTGCTCAACCCGACCCGGATGATGCAGTTCCTGGAGGAGAAGCTCCGCCTGATCGGCACCGCCGCCTGCCCGCCGTACCACCTGGCCGTGGTCATCGGCGGCACCTCCGGCGAGCACGCGCTGAAGACCGCCAAGCTCGCCTCCGCGAAGTACCTCGACACGCTGCCCACGTCGGGCTCACCGACCGGCCACGGCTTCCGCGACCTGGAGCTGGAGGCCGAGGTGCTGCAGCTGACGCGGGAGTTCGGCATCGGCGCGCAGTTCGGCGGCCGGTACTTCTGCCACGACGTCCGCGTCGTCCGCCTCCCGCGACACGGCGCCTCCTGCCCCGTCGCGATCGCCGTCTCCTGCTCCGCCGACCGCCAGGCCGTCGGGAAGATCAACGAGTCCGGGGTCTGGCTGGAGCAGCTGGAGCGCGACCCGGCCCGCTTCCTGCCCGACGTCACCGACGAGCACCTGGACGACGACGTGGTCGCGGTCGACCTGACCCGCCCGATGTCGGAGATCCGCGCGCAGCTGTCGGCCCTGCCGGTGAAGACCCGCCTGTCCCTGACCGGCCCCCTGGTCGTGGCCCGCGACATCGCCCACGCCAAGATCGCCGAACGCCTGGACGCCGGCGAGCCGATGCCCGCCTACCTCCGCGACCACGCCGTCTACTACGCCGGCCCGGCCAAGACCCCCGAGGGCTACGCGTCGGGCTCGTTCGGCCCCACGACGGCCGGCCGCATGGACGCCTACGTGTCGAAGTTCCAGGCCGCCGGCGGCTCCCTCGTCATGCTCGCCAAGGGCAACCGCTCCAAGCAGGTCACCGAGGCCTGCAACACGCACGGCGGCTTCTACCTCGGCTCCATCGGCGGCCCCGCCGCCCGCCTGGCCCAGGACTGCATCAAGCACGTCGAGGTCCTCGAATACCCGGAGCTCGGCATGGAAGCCGTCTGGAAGATCGACGTCGTCGACTTCCCCGCCTTCATCGTCGTCGACGACAAGGGCAACGACTTCTTCGCCGAAGTCACCAAACCCGTCCTCACCGTCGGCCGCCGCTGACCTTCTCGCCGCCGGAAGCCCTCGCCCTCACCGGCGAGGGCTTCCGCGTTTGCGCTGCTGCCGAGGCGAACCCGATGGCCGGCTTCCACGACCGGGACGAAGTCTGGGCCGAGCTCCGACCTCAGGCGGCGTTGCGGGTCCGGTCCGAGTCGAGCGTCTCGGCGATGCGTTGCACAGCGGCGCTGAGGTACCGCAGCTCCGCGACCGGGTCGGGAGTGGTCTCGTTCACGAGCGCGGCCTCGATCCAGCGCCGGATGAGCGCGGACGGCGTGGTCCCCGTCTGGTCGGCGAGCCGCTTCACCGCGGCATCGACCTCGTGCGGTAACCGGACCGGCCGGACGACCGTGACCGGCGCGCCGACGGGTGGCAGCTCCGGCACCGGAGCCGAGTCGTCGTAGACAAGCTCGACCTCGCCCGCAGCGAACGCACGGGCGAACTCCTGGTCGGCGGCGATCTGGGCGTGGTCGAGATCGTCATGCATGGTCTTGCTCCCATTGCTCGAGTTGGGCGGCCTCAAGGGTTGTCATGGGTTTCGCCGCCACGATCATCGAATCAAGTCCGCCGAGATGACGGAGGACAACGATGATCGGACGTCCTGTGCCGGTGCGGGTCCAGATGGCGAGGTACGGGATGCCGTGCTGACCTTTGACTGGTCGAGGCCACCGGCGCGGGTTGTTGAGCGCCTGGGTGACCTCATGCTCGGCAACATCGCGGAGGATCGCCATGAGGCCGGGCATCCACTGGTATCCCACCTCTGCAGTGTATACGTTCTGTATACGGCCTGGCCAGGCGGCTGCGGCTGAACAGAGTTACCCCACGGGTGAGCGGGAGGCGGCGTGGACCAGGGGGAGGGTGCGGTGGGGGATCTGTTCGGCGAGGGCGATGATCGTCGAAGAGCGTTCGATGCCGTCGAAGCCCATGACGCGGTCGATGACGCGTTGGAGATCGGAGTTGGAGCGGGCGACGATGCGGCACATCAGGTCGCCTGAGCCGGTGATGGTGTGGGCCTCCAGGACCTCGGGGATCTCGGCGAGGTGGGCGGCGACCGGGTCGTGGCCGTAGCGCTGGCGGATCTCGAGGGTGACGAAGGCGGTCACGCCGTAGCCCAGGGCCGCGGGATCGATGTCGGGGCCGTAGCCGCGGATGACGCCGCGGTCGGTGAGGCGGTCGAGCCTGGCCTGGACCGTGCCGCGGGCGACCTGCAGGCGGCGGGAGCACTCCAGCACACCGATGCGGGGCTCCAGGGCGAGCAGCGCGATCAGCCGGGCGTCCAGCGTGTCGATCGGACTGGGCAACTTGTCCACCAGTACCCCCGAAACAAGCGGCAAAATGAGCAACCTGACCATGCAGAATAGCGTTCCTTGCACAGTCGCCGTGGGCGACCGAGGCTTGGCGCATGACCCAGGCTGTCGAGGACATCAACGAGCTCATCGGTGCTGTCGAGCGCGACGTTTCGCATGATCCGTTCCCGCTGACGGGGCTCGATCACGTGCTGTTCTACGTCGGCAACGCGAAGCAGGCCGCGCACTTCTATTCGACCGCGTTCGGGATGACACTGGTCGCGTACCGGGGGCCTGAGCAGGGCTACCGGGACCACGCGGAGTACGTGCTGCGGTCCGGCTCCGCGGTGTTCGTGCTGGCGGGCGGGGTGCACCGGCAGGCCGCGGCGACGCAGCACCACGAGCGGCACGGTGACGGGATCGCCGACATCGCGCTGGAGGTGCCTGACGTCGACGCCGCCTACGCGCACGCGCTGCGGCAGGGGGCGACCGGGCTCGAGCAGCCGCACGACGAGACGGACGAGCACGGGACCGTCAGGGTCGCGGCGATCGCGACGTACGGCGAGACCCGCCACACGCTGATCGACCGCTCGCGGTACAGCGGACCCTGGCGACCGGGCTTCGTGGCGAGGCAGCCCATCGTGGCGCCGCCGGCGAAGCGGTTCTTCCAGGCGGTCGACCACGTCGTCGGCAACGTCGAGCTGGGCAAGATGGACGAGTGGGTCGAGTTCTACAACCGGGTCATGGGCTTCACGAACATGGCGGAGTTCGTCGGTGACGACATCGCGACGGAGTACTCGGCGCTGATGAGCAAGGTCGTCGCCAGCGGCACCCGCAAGGTCAAGTTTCCGCTCAACGAGCCCGCCGTGTCGCGCAAGAAGTCGCAGATCGACGAATACCTGGAGTTCTACGGCGGGCCGGGCGCGCAGCACATCGCGCTGGCGACCGGGGACATCCTGCGGACCGTCGACGTGATGCGGGCGGCCGGGGTGGAGTTCCTGGTGACGCCCGACTCGTACTACGACGACCCGGAGCTGCGGGCGCGGATCGGCCGGGTGCGGGTGCCGATCGAGGACCTCAAGGCGCGCGGCATCCTCGTGGACCGCGACGAGGACGGGTACCTGCTGCAGATCTTCACCAAGCCGGTGCAGGACCGCCCGACGGTGTTCTTCGAGCTGATCGAACGGCACGGCTCGCTCGGCTTCGGCAAGGGCAACTTCAAGGCGCTCTTCGAGGCCATCGAGCGCGAACAGGAAATTCGCGGGAACCTGTAACACTGTCCGGGTGACATACCCTCAGCCTCCACAGCACAACCCATATCCCCAGGGCGCATACGGTGTACCGGCGCAGGCCTACTACGGGCCTCCGCCGGTCCCGATGGCGCCGACCGGCCAGCCGCTCGCCGGATTCGGCGCCCGGCTCGGCGCGTACCTCATCGACGCGATCGTCTTCAGCGTCATCTCGATGATCGTGATGATCCCGGCGATCATCGCGATCGTCGCCTGGATCGAGTCGCAGGCGGCGCAGATCGAGACCGACCCCGTCACCGGCCAGATCACCGACTCCCCCGACCCCGGAATGTTCGTCGGGCCGATCATCCTGATCTACGTCGCCCTCTTCGTCGTCTTGTTCGGCCTGAGCTACGTGTACTACGTCGAGCTGTTCCCGTCCCGCCGCGGTGTCACACTGGGGAAGCGGGCGCTCGGTCTGGCGCTCATCCGGCTCGACAACCCGTCGGCGCCGATCACCCGCGGGGTCGCCGCCAAGCGCTGGCTGATGCAGTACGTGGTGGCGATCTTCGTGCCGTTCTTCTCCTGGATCGACGGCCTCTGGCAGCTGTGGGACAAGCCATTCCAGCAGTGCCTGCACGACAAGGTCGCGGAGACGGTTGTGGTAAAGGTCAACAGGTGACAGCTCCAGGTTGGTACAAGGACCCCGTCGACCCGGCCGTCCAGCGGTACTGGGACGGTGAAGGCTGGATAGGCGACGCCATCCCGGCCGACGCGGTCGCGCCGGAGGGCCCGCCAGCCGTCGCGCCGCCACCCGTCGAACCGCCGCCGCGGCCCGTCCCGCAGATGGGCGCGGTGATCCTGCCGCCCGGCACGCCCGTGCCACCCGGCGGATTCCCACCCGGCCAGCTGCCGCCGGGTGCCATCGTGCTGCCGCCGGGCGCGCCGCTGCCGCCCGGCGCCCAGCCGCAGGGCACCCTCCCGCCCGGTGGGTACCCGACCGGCGCCGTCCAGGTGCTGCTCCCGCCGCAGGCCTACGCCGGCCTCAACCCGGCGGCGGCCATGCCGCACGGCCGCCAGGTCGCCGGCCTCGGCGCGCGGCTGCTCGCCCGGCTCGTCGACATCGCCGCACTGCTGCTGATCAACGCCGTGGTCACCGGCTGGTTCGTCTACCAGTACCTGCGCGAGATGTGGCCGGTGTTCCAGGAGTCGTACGACCGCTACCTGGCCAACGAGTCGCCCAGCGACGTCGTGCCGCCGGACCGCGCCAACTCGCTGCAGGTGGTGATCCTCATCCTCATCGCGGCCCTGTGGTTTGCCTACGAGGTGCCCGCGATCGCCAACAACGGCCAGACCCTGGGCAAGCGCCTGCTGAAGATCAAGGTCATGCGGCTGGAGAGCGAGGAGCGCATCGGCTACGGCCGCGCCATCCGCCGGTGGAACCCGCTGGGCCTGTCGGTGCTGCTGTGGACCTGCGGCGTCGGGTTCGTGCTGCAGTTCCTCGACAGCCTCTCGCCGGTGATCGACTGGCCGCTGCACCGGGCCTTCCACGACCGTTCGGCCGGCACCGTCGTGGTGCGGGACGTTCCGCAGCAGCCTTCTGAACCCAGTGGAGATCCTTCATGACCCGCCTCACGCGACCCGACCTCGACGCCCTGCCCGCCTACGTCGCCGGCCGCACCGTGCCCGGCGCGATCAAACTGGCGAGCAACGAGGTCCCGTACGGCCCGCTGCCCGGCGTCGTCGACGCGGTCACGGCGGCGATCAGCGGCGCCCACCGGTACCCGGACCCGGGCGCCACCGCGCTGCGCTCCACGCTCAGCGACCGGCTGGGCGTGGACCCGGACCGCATCGCCACCGGCTGCGGCTCCGTCGCCCTCTTCGAGCACCTCTTCCGCGCGACCTGCCTCCCGGGCGACGAGGCCGTCTACACCTGGCGCTCGTTCGAGGCGTACCCGATCATCGCCGCCGCCTCCGCCGCGACCAGCGTCCGCGTGCCCAACACCGCCTCGCACGAGCACGACCTGCCGGCCATGGCCGCCGCGATCACCGACAAGACCCGCCTGGTCATCGTCTGCAACCCGAACAACCCGACCGGGACCGCCGCCGGCAAGGCCGCTCTCGACGCGTTTCTGGATGCTGTACCGCCGACGGTGCTGGTCGCCCTGGACGAGGCGTACCGCGAGTTCGTCACCGACCCCGACGTGCCCGACGGCCTGGTCGAGTACGGCGACCGCCCCAACGTCGTCGTCCTGCGCACCCTCTCGAAGGCGTGGGGCCTGGCCGGCCTGCGCGTCGGCTACCTGATCGGCTCCCCCGAGGTCGCCGCGACCGTGCGCAAGGTCATCACGCCGTTCTCGACCTCGGCGACGGCGCAGGCCGCGGCCCTGGCCGCCCTGCAGTCCGCCGACGAGATGCAGCGCCGGGTCGACCTGATCACCGCCGAGCGCGAGCGGGTCGTCACCGCCGTCCGCAAGGTGTACCCGGATGTCCCCGACACCCAGGCGAACTTCTTCTGGCTGCCACTGGGCGACGCCGCCCTGGACTTCGCCGCCAAGTGCGAGGAGTCCGGCGTGATCGTCCGCGCCTTCGCCGGCGACGGCGTCCGCGTCACGATCAGCTCCCCCGGCGAGAACGACGCCTTCCTCGACTGCCTCTGACCGCTGCGCTCACGATCCGGAAGACCTCGCCCAGCCCGAGGCCTTCCGGATCCCTGCATGGCGAGCGCCCCTGACCCGCACCACTCCCGACCTTGACCGGCCCTCACGCAGCGCACCCTTCCGCTGACGCAGCACGCCAGCACAAGGCCGCCACCACCCCGACGCCGCCCGGCAGCCGATCCAGCCGCCCCAGCACAGACGTTGGTCAATACGATCCCAGCACACGCGCAGGCCGACGCAGTGCCGCCACACAGACTTTGGTCAATGCCCCGAAAAGTCCGATTTCCGCCATCGACGTTGCGCGATCCACCCACAAATCAGAGATCCACTTGTGGACCGATCGCGCACCGTCGATGGAACAAAAGCCGCATACATGGGCATTGACCAACGTCTGTGCGGGAGGTGGAAGGCCTGCGGTGCGAGGCGGAAGGCACGAGCGGAAGGCGTCAGCGGAAGTCGCGGGGCGAAGAGACGGAGGCCGCGAGGCAGAAGACGCAGGCCGCAGCCCTCGACAAACATCGTCGAAAGCGTGAAACAGGCGCAGGCCGCGGAAGGTGCAGGCGAACAGCGCCAGGCAGACGGCGTGAGGCGGAAGGCTCGGCTGGTGCAGCAGCGCCGGCGCGCGGGCGGCGGTGCGGTGCTGCACGTGGTCGACGCTCAGGCAGAGGCGGAGGCGCGAGGTGGGAGACAGGCGCGGAGAGCGGGAGGCGGAGAGCACGTGCGGGAGGCGTGAGGCGGAGAGCACGCGCGAGAGACGGGAGGGCTGGGTGGGGGTGGGGGCTACGGGAGCTTGTCGAGGAGGGTCTTCATCTCGGCGAGTTCGGCGGTCTGGGTTGTCGCGATCTCGGCGGCGAGGTGTTTGACCGCTGAGCCCTGGTCCTGGGCGGTCTTCGCGGTCTCGATGGCGCCCTCGTGGTGCTTGATCATGAGGGTCAGGAACCTGGTGTCGAAGGCGGGGCCGGTGGCGGCCGCGAGCTGGCGGAGCTCGGTGTCGGTGAGCATGCCGGGCATGCCGCCCATGTCGCCCGCTTCGTGATGCATGGGGCCCGGGACCGGCTCGCCCCATGAGCGGAGCCAGGCGGACATGGTGGCGATCTCGGGATCCTGGGCCTTGCGGATCTTCGCGGCGAGGGCCTTCACGTCGGGGCTCGAGGCGTGGGTGGCGGCCAGGTCGGCCATGTCCACGGCCTGCTGGTGGTGGGGGATCATGTCGGTCGCGAACTGCACGTCGGTCGCGTTGAAGGCAACGGAGACCGTCGGCGACGCGCCGGCCGATGCCGTCACCCTCGGCGTGGCATCGTGACCATGCGAGCCGGAGCCAGAGCCGGAAGAGCAGGCGGCCAGCAGCGCCGAGGTCAGCGTGACGGCCGCAGCAAGGCCACCGCCGCGAGCACGACCGCCGCGAGCAGGGGCGCCGGCAAGGGCGGGTGGCATCAGCCGATGCCGACCAGGACGACGGTGTTCATGCTGAAGTAGTACCTGTCGTCGATCTCCGACGCGTTGGTGGTGTGCAGGCGCTCCACGCTCAGGTAGCCGCCGTGCAGGTACAGCTCGCTGAACACGAACCTGTCCTCCGGCCGGATCCGTAGCTCGGTGCTCGACGTGACGGCGCCGGTGACGACGTTCAGGACCAGGAGCTGGTAGTCGCGGTTGATCAGGTAGACGTTGCGCTGGTCGGCGCCGATCAGCGTGCCCGAGACCTCCGACATCCACAGGCGCTGGCCGGACGTGCGGGAGAACGCCCAGATGTAGCCGCCCACGACCTGCTCGGCCAGGACGTCGCCGACCACGACGACCTTGTCCTTGTCGGGCACGAGCTCCGGCTTGACGATGTGGTCGGCGCCGAGGGACCAGTACGTGGGGGTGATGCTGCCGATGCCTGAGGCGGCGTCAGCGAAGGAGACCACGTCGCCGGTCGGGGCGGCCTTGAACAGGGCGCAGCCCGAGCGGCCGAGCTGGCAGGAGGTCGGCTCCAGGTACCAGTTGGTGATGTTGTCGGGGCCGATCGACGCGCCCGGCGGGCGCCATGTGGTGAGGAGGGCGCCGGTGCCGGCGTCGTACACCTCGAGGGTCGCCGGCTTGGCGCAGGTGTCCTTCACGAAGTAGGCGTCGAGGCTGGTCCAGTCGACGGCGTGGCAGCCGGGGGTGGCGGCGAAGGAGTGGGTCCAGCGGATCTTGCCGTCGACCGGGTCGATGGCCTGCACGACGTCTTTGCCGGTGGCGATGACGACCTGCTGGTGGTCCAGCGCCGAGGTGGTGACGAAGAGGTCCTCCGGGCTGTACAGCGTCTTCGCGCCGGTGCGGCGGCCTTTGAACGTCTCGCCGTCGGCGGGGTCGATGCGCACCTGCCAGACGATGTCGCCCTTCTCGGCGTCAAGGGCGACGATCTCGCCGTCGGACCACTTGGTGACGACCACGGACATGCCGACGCCGCTGGCGGGCTTCTCGACGGCGACGACCGAGACGACCTCCGCGGGCCAGCGCCGGTACGCCCAGTGCGGCGTCATCAGCCGCTGCGCGGTCACGGGCGTGTCGGCGAACACCCGGCGCTGCTCGGTGTAGACGCGCAGGCGGCCCTCGACGATCAGCGGAGCGGAGGGCAGCTCGGCGTACTGGATGGACTTGATCGGCTCGGGCGACGGCACCGGCTTCTTGGCGCTGCTGACCGTCTCGGCCGGCTTGAGGGTCCGGTACGCGGTGACGCCCATCGCCGCGATGACCACGAGCGCGAGGAGCGCGGTGAGCACCCGGCGCAACGACCGGGGCCAAGTCCGCGGGCGCACCGAAAGACGCCCAGCACCACCGGTCCCCATAACCACCTCCGCGGGGCACCATACCCGGCGATCGTCGCATTCTGCTCACGGTGACCGTCGATCGCCGGGCTTCTCACACCCGCGTCACCACCGTGCCGGTCACTTCACCAAAGCCAACCACGGCGCCACCCATACACCACCCGGTGGCGGAAATCGTGACCGTGTCGCCATCGAGCAGAAAGCTACGGGTCGCGCCGTCGTCGAGCCGGACCGGCTGTGCGCCGTTCCACGTACGTTCGATGAACGAGCCGGTCTGCTCGGGCGTGTCGCCGGAGATGGTGCCGGACGCGTACAGGTCGCCGGTGCGTGCCCAGGCGCCGTTGGCGGTGAGGTGGGCGAGCTGCTGCGCGGGCGTCCAGTAGATGCCGGCATACGGCGGCCGCGACACGAGCGTCCCGTTCCACCGGATCTCGCAGCGGATGTCATACGAGTAGCGCTCCGACTCCGTGAGGTAGGGCAGGACGGGCGGGTCCTGGACCACGGCGGCCACCTTCGCGGGCTCCAGCGCGTCCAGCGGCACGACCCACGGCGACACAGACGTGGCGAAGGACTTGCCCAGGAAGGGGCCGAGCGGCTGGTACTCCCACGCCTGGATGTCGCGGGCGGACCAGTCGTTGACCAGTACGGCGCCGAACACGTGCTCGCGGAAGTCGTCGACGGCGATCGCTCCCTTGGAGGGCACGGACGGCGTGCCGACGACGAACCCGAGCTCGGCCTCGACGTCCAGCCGCCGGGACGGGCCGTAGCTGGGGCGCTCCTCGTCCGGCGCCTTGCGCTGCCCGTGGGGGCGCGGGATGTCGGTGCCGGAGACGACGACGGTGCCGGCGCGGCCGTGGTACCCGATGGGCAGCGACTTCCAGTTGGGCAGCAGCGTCGGCGCGTCGGGGCGGAAGATCGCGCTGAGATTGTTGGCGTGCTGCTCGGAGGAGTAGAAGTCGACGTAGTCCGCGACCTCGAACGGCAGCGCGAGCGCGACGCCGTCCACCGGGTGCAGGTGCTGCTCGACGGTCCCGGTCACGCCGCCGGTGAAGAGGTCGGTGAGCTGGGCGCGGACCCGGGTCCAGGTGGGGCGGCCGGCGGCGAGGAAGCGGTTCAGGTTCGGCGCGCCGGTGAACGCGCCGCCGGCGTCGACCAGGCCGGCCTCCTCGGCGGCGGCGAGGTTGAGGACGAGGTCGCCGGCGCGGACGCCGACCCACCCGTCACGGGTGGCGCACAGGGGCAGGTTGTGCAGGCCGAAGGGGTCGTCGGCGGCGGGCTGGATCCACGGGGTCACGGGGGTCACGCATGCACCTCTCGGGGTAGGAGGCCCAGGTTGGTCAGGTCGGTGACGGGCTCGTCGACGCTGCAGCTGCCGAAGCCGACCCACAGCGGGCGCGGCCGGTCCAGCGCGCCGCGGACGGCCGTCGCGAGCGGGAGCCCGTCGGTGGCGGCGAGGATGCCGGCCAGGTCGGCGGGCTCGGCGCCGTCTTCGGCGGCCAGGCACGCGGCGAGCACGTTGAGGAAGCCGTGGTGGACCAGGCCCGTGTCGGGGTCGGTGTGCCGCACGGCGTGGTGCAGGCCCGCGGTCAGCTTGAACGGCAGCTCCCGGTCCCGGCACGCGCAGATCACGGCGGCGAGCTCGACCGGCGTCGGGAACAGCTCGGCGGCGAGCCCCCCGGTGCGGAACTTCGCGGCGGCCGGCAGCCCGTCGGCCCGCAGCCTCGCCAGGTGATCGAGGGCCTGCATCAGGCCCCAGGCGAGCGGCACCTCGAAGTACCAGGCCCACGGCTTGTCGCTGTGCTTCTGGGCCAGGGCGGCGAGCCGGTCGATGCCGGGTGCGGGGTCCTCGCCGCGCTTGGCGACGGGCGACTCGACCTGCCGGACGGTGAGGTTGCCGGGGACCGCGGCGAGGGCCTGGTCCACGGCGGCGGGCTCGCCGACGACGCCGATGTCGACGGTCGCGGCGATCTCGGGCAGGTCGGCGGCGGGGACCAGCAGCGGGCCGATCATCGGCGCCCACCGGCCGGCGCGGTGGCGGAGGTGGGCCGGGACGGCGTCGGGCAGCGGCATGCTCCCCGGCGGGAAGACGGCGGCGTCGTCGACCAGGGCGGCCAGCAGAGGCGGTACTGCGTTTGACACGGCTTCCGAATCTAATGGACGCTATACAGGGCGGACAACTTCGTCCGCTATCCGGACGGTTTCCACTTCTTCCGGGAGGCAGCGATGCCCTACTACCGTCGCGTGGGCGAGGTTCCACCGAAGCGACACACCCAGTTTCGCCAGCCGGACGGCTCGCTGTTCGCGGAAGAGCTGATGGGGCAGGAGGGTTTTTCGAGCGACTCGTCCCTGCTGTACCACACACATCGACCGACGGCTATTCTATCGGCCACCGTGGTGACGCCGTTCGCCACGACCCGCGCGCCCAACCTGCCGCTCAAGCCGCGCCATCTCCAGACGCACAAGCTCGGCGGCGGGCCCTCCGACGCGGTCCTGGGCCGGCAGCACCTGCTGGCCAACGACGACGTGCGGCTGTCCTACGCGGTCGCGACGGCGCCATCCCCGCTGTACCGCAACGCGATCGGCGACGAGTGCCTCTACGTCGAGTCCGGCTCGATGCTGGTCGAGTCGGTGTTCGGCGCGCTGCCGCTGAGCGAGGGCGACTACGCGATCATCCCGACGTCGGTGATCCACCGGCTCGTGCCGGTCTCCGGCGAGGTCCGGCTGCTGGTGATCGAGGCGTCCGGGCACATCGGGCCGCCCAAGCGGTACCTGTCCAGGCGCGGCCAGTTCCTGGAGCACTCGCCGTACTGCGAGCGCGACCTCCGCGCGCCCACCTCACCCTTGCTGGTGGAGGGCACCGAGGTGCCGGTCCTCGTGCAGCACCGGCGCGGGTGGACCGAGCACGTGTACGCGCAGCACCCGTTCGACGTCGCCGGCTGGGACGGCTGCCTGTACCCGTGGGCGTTCTCGATCCACGACTTCGAGCCGATCACCGGCCGGCTGCACCAGCCGCCGCCGGTGCACCAGACCTTCGAAGGCCCGAACTTCGTCATCTGCTCGTTCGTGCCGCGCAAGGTCGACTACCACCCGCTGTCCATCCCCGTGCCGTACAACCACCACAACGTGGACTCCGACGAGGTGCTCTTCTACACGGGCGGCAACTACGAGGCGCGCCGCGGGTCGGGCATCGTCCAGGGCTCGATCTCGCTGCACCCCAGCGGCTTCACCCACGGCCCGCAGCCGGGCGCGGTCGAGCGGTCGCTCGGCGTGGAGGCGTTCGACGAGCTGGCGGTCATGGTCGACACGTTCCGCCCGCTCGACCTGTGCGAGCCCGGCCTGTCCGTCGAGGACACCGGCTACGCCTGGACCTGGGCCCGCACCGACTAGCCACAGTCCCAGCGGACCGGCCTGTTGTCCGGGATCGACCAGCCGAACAGCTGCCGGCCGTCGTCCCGGACCGCCTCGGGCTGCGCCGTCTGGCCCTCGAACCGGTCGGGCACCGGCTGGAGGGTGCCGTTGACCCACACCGCCTGCCGGTGCTCGGGCGTGTCCGTTTCGCCGTAGACCCGCCCGTACATGTCGACGACGGCCCACCGGCGGCTCAGGCCGTTGATCACGTCCGCATGGCGGGTGCGGATGTTCCACCGCACCCCGGACCCGACCGCCCAGTCACCGGTCAGGCCGGTGACCTCGACCTTCCCGCCGATCTCCGGCGGCACCGGCAACGGCTCGCCGGTGCCGTCGGGGTGCCACAGATACGGTGTGACGACATCGCCCTTGACCAGCTCGCCGACGATCAGGCCGTCCCAGGCGATCCCGGTCGCCCGCGCGACATGACCGGCGGGAGCCTTGAGCATCCGGGGGCGGTCCGGCCGGCCGCCCGGCCACACCGCCGCCTCGTAACCCATGGGGTTTCCCAGGTCCACCGCGCCGAGGAGATCGCCGGCCTCGTTGATGTCGGTCAGCGCGAGGTGTGTCGCGCTCTTGGGGAGCGTGAGGGCCCTGAACCGGCCGTCGCGGTACACCCAGCCCCGCTCGACCTTCCCGTTGACCCCGGCGAAGTCACCCGCGCGGTTCACGTTCGTCACCTGGAACCTGCTCGGCACGTCCGGGATCCGCTCGACGGCACCGTCCACGTACCGCACCGCCTCGACCGGTCCCGTGCCCCGCGCCTCGAGGTGCACGACCACCCGCCAGGTGTCGTCCAGCACGAACCACGGATGCCACTTCGCCCACGGCGCGGTCTCCTTGCTGATCGTGCACTCGCCGAACGGCGGCGCGATCGTCGACGTCGGCAGCGGCACCGGCGTCCGATCCGCCGGCATGGCCTGGGGGCGGCTCCGCACGGCGCCGATCGCGACGGTCACCGCCAGCACGGCGACGGCGGCGACCGCGGCGTTGCGGATCCTGCGCCGGCGCCGGCCGGTCCGGATCGCCCGGTGCAGGTCGACCCTCGGCGGCCGCACGTCGGGGTCGCGCAGCGGGGCCAGCAGATCCTCGGTCATCGTGCACCTCCGGCCGGCGCGAGCACGCCCAGCTGCTTCCTGAGCTTCGCCAGCCCGTCCGACGTCTGGCTCTTCACGGTCCCCGCGGAGCAGCCGACCAGCTCCGCGACCTGCTCCACCGGCAGGTCGCACAGGAACCGCAGCACCAGCACCGCCTGCTGCTTCGGCGGCAGCTTCCGCAGCGCCGCCCGGACCACCAGCTGTTCGTCGGCCGGCTGCCCCGTGACAGCCGGCCGGTCGGGCGGCGTCTCGGTCAGCACGACCCGGGACCAGGGGCGGCGGCGCTCGCTCAGGAACGCGTTGACCACGCTCCGCCGCACATACGCGTCGAGGTTGCCGACCTGCCGCACCTGCCGCCACCGCGCGTACAGCGTCGTGACCGCCGCCTGCACGATGTCGTCGGCACGGTCGGCGTCGCCGCAGAGCATCACCGCCAGCCGGTGCAGCTGCGGCAGCCGCGGCTGGAAGTACTCCACGTACTCCCGCTCCAGTTCGTCGCGCACATCGCCTCCCGCCGCATTGACGCGCGGCGGGCCGGCGGCGGTTGGGTGCGAGTTTTCGCCAGCGCTCGACTTTTCGCCAGTGCTCGACTTTCGCTGGTGCTCGACTTTTCGCTAGTGCTCGACGACCTTGGTGGCGGTCACCCGGCAGACCACCCTCGTCACGCCCGGGACCTTCTCGATCCAGGGTTTGCCGTCGTACGAGCGGCTCAGCTCGTCGATCAGCTCCGGCCCGCCCTCCTCGGTGATGGCGACGGTGCCGCGGAGCTCGACGTGGCGGTACGGGTTGGCGGGGTCGTACACGCAGATCGACACCCGGGGGTCGCGCTCCATGTTGCGGGTCTTGCGGCGGCCGCGGATCGTCGAGAAGACGACATCGCCGCCGTCGTGCTTGGCCCAGATCACGCTGGACTGCGGGGCGCCGTCCGGGTTGATCGTGCTGAGCACCAGGAACGCCCGGCGGTCGAGCAGCTCGCGCAGCATCTCGTTCACGTGTGTCTCTACTCCTTCGGTACGGGATAGATCAGCGCCACGGCGGTGGCGGCGAGACCCTCACCGCGGCCCGTGAAGCCGAGCCCGTCGGTGGTCGTGCCCGACAACCGGACGATCGCCCCGATGGCGGCCTTCAGTGTGTCCTCCGCCTCGGCGCGGCGCTTGCCGACCTTCGGCGCGACGCCGATGACCTGCACGGACACGTTGCCGATCTCATAGCCCGCCGCCCGGACCAGCCGCGCGGCCTCGGCCAGCAGCGTCACGCCCTTCGCGCCGGACCACTCCGGCCGTCCCGTGCCGAAGATCGCCCCGACGTCACCCAGGCCCGCCGCGGACAGCAGCGCGTCGCAGATCGCGTGGGCGGCGACGTCGCCGTCGGAGTGCCCGGCGAGGCCGTCGACCCCGTCCCACTTGAGCCCCGCGACCCAGCACTCGCGCCCCTTCTCGAACGCGTGCACATCCGTCCCGTTGCCGATCAACATCATTTCCGGATCACTTTGGGAGGGTACGACGACCGGTGCACAATCGTGAACTTCCGGTTGCTGGCTCGTCATCAGGCTCGGCATCGTGGCGTTCCGGGCCTAGGCTAGGTCGGGTGCGCAGCGACCAGACGACCCCGAAAGCCCCACAGCAGTGGTGGCGCACCGGAGCCGCCTTGCGCTTCGGGCTGCTCGCCCTGCTGGTCGCGACGTTGTCCGTGGTGATGCTGATCATCCACCCAGACAAATCGTCGCTGACCCATGCCGTGGGCCCTGACCATCCGTTCGCCCCGGCGATCGCCGTCTTCGGCACCGCCCTGCTGACCACCGCCCTGGTCCCCCGGACCCTCCTCGCCGGCGTCGGCGGCGTCCTTTTCGGCTTCGCCGGCGGCGTCCTGTACATCCTGGCGGGGGTGACCCTCGGCGCGCTGATCGCCCACACGATCGGCCGCTTCCTGGGCCGCGAGTTCATGACCCGCCACCTGAGCGGCCGCTTCCTCGCCGTCGAGCAGGCCGTCGCCAACCGCGGCATCGTCGCCGTGATCATCTCCCGCATGATCCCGTTCGTGCCGTTCTGCGTGGCCAACTACGTCTTCGGCACCACCCGCGTCCGCCGGTCCGCGTTCATCACCGGCACCACCCTCGGCGCCCTGCCCGCCACCATCGCCTACGCCGCCCTCGGCTCAGCCACCGCCCGCGGCGACCACCTGGGCATGTCCATCGCCGGCGTGGCGATCGCGACCCTGGGCATCGGCGGCTCGATCGCCTCCTACCTGGTCTGGCGCCGCCGCCCCCGCAAGCAGGTCACCCCTGTCTTGGCCGCCCCTGTCTTGGCCGCCCCGGTCTCGGCCGCTCCGGTCTCGGCCGCTCCGGTCTCCCCGGCCGCCGCCTGACCACCCTTTCCCGTCTTCCACCGGCCCCGCGGCGCTCATCGCCCGGGGCCGGTTTCGTTGTGTACGCCTCTTCGCCCGTGCACGCCGCCCCTCACCTCCAGGCGCACGCCTCCCCAACACCGGTCTCCGGCCGCCGACCTGGAGACGCGGATCTCCGGACACCGCACGCATGCATCCCCAGCACCGGTCTCCCAGACGCTGACCTGTGAGACGCGGCTCTCCGGGCGCGGTTTGGGCACGGGTTTCCGGCCGCAGGTCTCTGGACACCAGCCTCAGACGCCGACCTTCACACGCGGGCATTCGGACCGTCGGCTCCAGACGCGGGTCTCCAGACGCCCGCCTCCGGACATCAACCCCAACCAGGCCTACAGAGGCGCCCCTCCTGGCTTCGGCCGTCGCCGGGCTCGGTCCCCAGACGCCAACTTCCGCACACGGGTGACCGGACGGGGCGGCGAGCCGACGAGGGGAACGAGCATGCCAACCTCCTCACGCGGGTGGACGGACGCCGACCCTGGAGCCCCGCCCCTCAGACGGACATCAGCGGCGAGCCTCCCGGCACCGATCTCCAAGCGCCGACCACCGCCGAGCGGAGGATCAGCCGCGATCACCCCCAGACGCCCGGCCCCCAGCCGCCGACCTCCAGCCGCGGGGAGGGTCGGCCGCGGCGCCCCTCCTGGCTTCGGCCGTCGCCGGGCTCGGTCCCCAGACGCCAACTCCCGCACACGGGTGACCGGACGGGGCGGCGAGCCGACGAGGGGAACGAGCATGCCAACCTCCTCACGCGGGTGGACGGACGCCGACCCTGGAGCCCCGCCCCTCAGACGGACATCAGCGGCGAGCCTCCCGGCACCGATCTCCAAGCGCCGACCACCGCCGAGCGGAGGATCAGCCGCGATCACCCCCAGCCGCCGGCCCCCAGCCGCCGGCCCCCAGCCGCCGGCCCCCAGCCGCCGGCCCCCAGCCGCCGACCTCCAGGCGCGCGGAGGGTCGGCCGCGCGCACCTCCAGCCGCCAGCCTCCAGCCGCCGACCTCCAGGCGCGCGGAGGGTCGGCCGCGCACCTCGAGGCGCCGGCCTCCAGGTGCGGACGTTCGCGCGGAGATTCGGGCACCGGTGTCCGAATCGGCGGATTCCGTCAAACCCCGGCCGAGCGCCGCACCCGCCCCGAGCGCCGATTGAGAACGCCAGACGCCGGCATGACCCACTGCCGGGCCGGCGAGTCCGACCGCGACCGGAGCGTGGGCCTCGTCCCGAGTCGACCCGGACCGCCCTCCGATCGTGGGGTGCCGGCACCCAGGCACGTGCCTCAGGTCACGTCAGACCTGGGCCGCTCCAGGTGCCCGACGACCTGCGCCCGGTCGCCTCGGAGGTAACCGCCGCGTGGCTGGATGATCGATCCCCGTCATGCCATCGACACTATCGCCCGGGTACGACAAAAAGGCGTGGCGGCGGGCGAAGGTCTCGATCGTGGTCAGGTCGCTGGGCCGCAGGCCGCGGCGGGGGTGCGGGCGGATCAGCAGGGCGCGACCGCCGGCGGTCAGGGTGGTCGCCGGGACGGCGGTGTCGTCGGTCCACACCAGGCGGCGGCCGGCGGCGAGGACGCTGCGGGCGGCGGCGAACTTCAGGGCGTCGGTCGACAAGGACTCGGCGAGCGCCGCGGGGCTCAGGGCCCGGCCGAGCGGCGGCAGCCCGAACAGCCGCTCCAGCTCGGCGGCGTCCGGGCACCAGGTGGAGCACCAGCGGAGCTCGACCAGGCCGGCGTCGTACAGGCGGCGCATCCGGGTGATCAGCGCGGGCGCCCACCGGATCGGCCAGTCGACGCCGTCGGCGCGGGCGACGCCGCGGCGCAGGTCGGGGCCCCAGAGCGGGCGACGGGTGTTGATGACGCCGTCGACGTCCACGAGCCAGACTGGCGGGCGGTGCACGGTGTCAGAACAGCAGCTCGGCGATGGCCAGGTCGAACGGCCGGGTGATCTTCATGGCCGCCTCGGAGCCCGGGACCGTGTGGACGGGCACGCCGATCTTCTCCGCCATGCCGGCGTCGTCGGTGTGCTCGTCGACGGCGGCGGCATGGGCGCTGGTCAGCACGTCGCGCCGGAAACCCTGCGGGGTCTGCACGGCACGGAGGACCGAGCGGTCGACGGTACCGACGACAATGCCGGAATTGTCGACCTCTTTGATGGTGTCGACCACAGGAAGAACGGGTATGACGGCGCCGTGCCCCCCTCGCACCGCGTCCGCGACCGTCTCCACCAGCTCCGGTGGGGTCAGTGCACGCGCCGCGTCGTGGACGAGCACGATGCCGAACTCCGCGGGGACCGCGGCCAGCGCGGCGGCGACCGACGCCTGCCGGCTCGCCCCACCCGCGACCACGAGCAGCAGCGGAGACTCACTGGAAGCTTCCAGCTTCGGCTCAGCCGCACCACAGGTCTCACTGGCGACAATTGGCGCAGTGGTCACAGGACTGGCGACCAGTGGACCGAGCAGGGCGGTGACGTCGTCGACGGCGTCGGAAGGAGCGGCCACGACGATGCAGCCGACGCTCGGGGCAGCTGCCACCCGGCGAACGGCGTGCACAAGCAGCGGCTCCCCTCGCAGGAGCCGCAGTGCCTTCGGGGCGCCGGGGCCGAGTCGGACCCCCATGCCCGCAGCAGGCACGAGGACCGCGACGTCACCACGCACGCTTGGGTGCGCCGTCACGTCGCGGTCCTCGGTCTCAGTGATAGCCGGGCTGAGATGTCAGGCCTCGGTCAGCACCTTGTCCAGCAGCGTCTCGGCCTCATCCTTGGTGCTCTTCTCAGCGAGCGCCACCTCACCGACCAGGATGTCCCGCGCCTTGGCCAGCATGCGCTTCTCGCCGGCCGACAAACCACGCTCCCGGTCACGGCGCCACAGGTCACGAACGACCTCTGCGACCTTGAGCGGATTGCCGGAGGCCAACTTCTCCAGATTCGCCTTGTAACGCCGCGACCAGTTGGTCGGCTCCTCGGTGTGCGGAGCGCGGAGGACGTCGAAGACCTTGGTCAGGCCTTCCTCGCCAACCACCTCGCGCACGCCGACGATCTCGGCGTTTTCGGCGGGCACCCGCACCGTCAGGTCACCCTGAGCGACCCTGAGGACGAGATACTGCTTCTCCTCGCCCCTGACGACCCGAGTCTCGATTGCCTCGATGAGTGCGGCCCCGTGGTGGGGGTAGACAACGGTCTCGCCGACACTGAAAACCATAGGTTCGAAACCCCTTTCGCTGTGTCTAGGGTAACACGGTCACGCGCTGTCGTCCCACCCCAGAGAGCAGCATTCGCGCAGGTCAGAACACATGTGAGTCCCCTTTCTCCCGCTTGACATGAATCGTGGAACCTGCTGCGTAACGGATCAACAACCCTGGGCACACGCAAATGCGCAGCCTGTGGGACATTTCCGATTGATTGCCGCGAGTACGTACAGATGCGTCGGCACACCGTTCCGACACCACTCTCCGTGATGCCACCAGCGGCGGAGCGTGGGAAACTCTTCATCCATCTCGATGGGTGGCTCCTCTGGCGCCGACGCGTCAGGTGAGGGAAAGTTGAGGCAGGTGCGAGGAGAACAGCGATGGGCACGCTGCGGGGCGACAACGGCGGTGGTGAGCGACCACAAGATGGTGGTGGCCTCCCCGACCTGCCCCCTGAGTGGGGCACGATCATCATTCCCGACGATGCGGGCGCACTCGACGATGAAGGATCATCGATCCGTCGACAATTCCGCCGCGCCGCAATCCGTCGCCGCTGGCGGCGCCGGCTGCATCTGAAGCCCGAGCCGGTCCAGCGGGCGGGAGACGATTCCCCGGGGCTCGCGGTGCCGCTGCTGATCATGTCGATCGCCGTCATCGCGACGTTGGTGAGTCTGTTCGCCGTCGCGTGGCCGCGGCGCAATCCCAACGGCACGCCGCAGGTGACGCCGCCGTCACCACCCGCCGTGGTGAAGCTGACCGGGCACAGCCTGTTCGACGCCGACGGCGCCGCGGTGCCGCTGCGTGACCTCACTCCGGCCGTTGTACTGCTGGTCGAGGGCTGCACCTGCGCGGACCTCATCACCGGCACGGTCGACGCGGTCGCGGCGAGCAAGGCACCGTCGGCCACGGTCGTCGTCGTCGCGGCCCGGGTCCCGACGCTGCCGCCGGGCCTGAACGAGAAGGTGAAGGTCCGGGCGCTCGCCGACCCCAACAGCTCCGTGCGGGCCGCGGTGCCGTTCCTCGCCCCGAGCCGCACCACGGCCGCCCTGCTGGTGGCCGCCGACGGCACCATGATCAGGGCGGTCAGCTCCGTGACGGCGGCGTCGGCCTTCGACTCGGAGCTGGGCAACCTGGCAGCCGCGGCCCCGGCCCCAACCGCCTGATCAAGGCCTGATCAGAGCCTGATCAGGTCAGAGGCCGCGCAGGAGCGTCCCGTACAGCGTCAGCCCGGGGCCGAACGCGAGCGCGACGGTGTTCCTCGGCGGGCCGGAAGGGCGACGGCGCAGGGCGTCGATGATGAGCAGGACCGTCGGGGACGAGCAGTTGCCGTGTTCGGCGAGGGTGTCGCGGGACTCGGCCAGCGCGGACTCCGGCAGCGCGAGCTGGTCACGCACCACGTCCAGGATGCGCGGGCCGCCCGGGTGCACCGCCCAGCCGTCCACGTCGGCGAGGGTCAGGCCGTGCCGGGCGAGGAGGTCACCGACCAGGTCGGCGACGTAGATGGCCAGGACGTCGGGCACCTTCGGCGACAGCCCCATCCGGAAGCCGAGGTCGGTGACGTCCCAGGTCATGTGGTCCGCCGTGGCCGTGTCGGTCACGGCGGCGATCTCGGCGACCTCCTGTCCGGCCCGCGGCACCAGTACCACCGCCGCCGCCGCATCCGAGAAGAGGGCGTGCGCCACGATCTGCTGGGGATCCTCGCTGGGCGGCTGGACGTGCAGGCTGGTCAGCTCGAGGCAGAGCAGCACGGCCGGACGGCCGCGGGCGGACACGAAGTCGGTCGCGGCGCCGAGCCCGGGCAGCGCGGCGTAGCAGCCCATGTGCCCGATGAAGAGGCGCTGGGTCGACGGCGCCATGCCGAGGTCGCGGGCGAGGAGGATGTCGAGGCCGGGGGTGGCGTACCCGGTGCAGGAGCACACCACGAACAGCCCGACCTCGTCCGGCCGCAGGCCAGCGGCGTCGAGCGCGCTCGTGACCGCGTCCTTGCCCAGCGGCAGCGCCTCGGTCAGGTAGCGGCCCATGCGTTTGGCGGTCGACCAGCTTGACGCGTCCTCGATCAGCGGGTTGACCGCGCCGTGCCGGCTGACCACGCCGGAGTTGGTGAAGATCCGCTTCGCCAACCCCTTGCGGGGGCCGCTGTAGTGCCGCTCGAAGAAGCCCGTCCACACCTCGTCCTGGCGCATCGGGCCGGGGAATGTCACACCCATGCCTGCGATCGCGGCACCTGTCACTGGGTCCCCTTTCTGCCGCGCCCCTGATAGAGGATCGCGGTGGTGAACGTCGGCACGATCGGCACAGCGTTGCGGCGGGTGACGAGCCACCGGGTGAGCGCGGGCAGCGTCGGCCGGACGCCCCGCACCGCGAGCGGCACGCCGTGGCGCGCGCACTCGATTCGCAGCTTCCTCGGGGAGACGAACAGGGCCGGGTCGTGGATACCCCGCACCGCCGGAATGATCGCCTCGGCCATCCGCACCGCGACCAGCCGCGACACGGCGGTGTCGGCGAGCGTGTCGAGCACCAGCCAGCCCCCGGGCCGCAGCACGCGGCACGCCTCGGCGACCACCGCCGGCCAGTCCGGGACATGCTCCAGCAGTTCACCCGCGCTCACCACGTCGGCGGTGCCGTCGGGGAACGGCAGCCGCCGCGCGTCCGCCAGCACGGGCAGGACGCCGTGGGCCGCGGCCTGCTCCAGCCCGGACACGACCAGGTCGACGCCGACGTGCCGGTAACCCTTGCCGGCGATGTGCGGGGCGAGCAGCCCGCCGCCGCACCCGAGGTCGATGAGCACGGCGCCGTCGCGCTCCGCCGGCGGGATGAGCCGGGCGCGGGCGCGGGCCAGCCAGTACAGCATCGACAGCGGCGAACCGGGACGCCACCACTCACCGGCCAGGTCGTCATACTGACCAGGGTCATTACGCGCCCGGCGCGTCGATCGCATGGATCGAGACTGACACGGAACCCCTCCGACAGCCACACTTGCCGAGTGTCGGTTGCTCGCGCGATTCTGCGCTCCAGCCACCCGGAGCCGGCGGTGGCGGTCACGGCCGTCGCCGCGCTGCTGTCGTTCGGACTCGGAAGACCCTGGCCGGGTGTGATTGCGGCGGCTGCTGCGGTACTGGCGAGCCAGCTCTCCATCGGGTGGGTCAACGACGCCCTGGACGCCCCGCGGGACGCCGCGGTGGGCCGCACGGACAAGCCGGTCGCCGCCGGGGTGGTGTCCCGCCGGTTGATCCTCTCGCTCGGCGTCGCGGCGGGCCTGCTCGTGCTGCCGCTGGGCCTCCTGTCCGGCGTCACCCCCGGGCTCGTCGCCCTGGTCGCGCTGGTCTCCGCGCTGCTCTACGACTGGCCGTTGAAGGCGACGCCCGTGTCGGTGCTGCCGTACGCGGTGTCGTTCGGCTGCCTGCCGGCGTTCGTCGTGCTGGGTGCGGGGCTGCACCCGCCGGTGTGGCTGCTGCTCGCCGGCGCCCTGCTCGGGGCCGGCGCGCACTTCGTCAACACGCTGCCCGACCTCGACGACGACATCCGCACCGGCGTCCGGGGCCTGCCGCACCTGCTCGGCCGGCGCGGCTCGCTCGCCGCCGCGGCCGTGCTGCTGCTGCTCGCCACCGGGGCCCTGGCGTTCGGGCCGCCGGGGCCGCCTCCGCTGCTGTTCTGGCCGACCCTCGGGGTCGCTCTGACCGCGCTGTCTTTCGGCGTGTACGCCATGCGCCGCGACCCCACCTCCCGCGTCCCCTTCCTGTCGGTCATCGCCGTGGCGTTGATCGATGTGATATTCCTGCTGGTCAGCGGCTTGAACCTGGAGTGACCGGTGCAGTGTCAGGGTGCGCGTAATCGGCCGATCAACGGCATCTAGGCTGTAGTCGGCCGCCCGATCCAGATGGAGGACCCAAGGTGACGCGTACGATTCCGGCTGCCCGCCGCCGCACGGTACTGGGCGCCGCGCTGCTGGCTTCCGCCGCGCTCGGCGTCGGTCTGCTCTCGGGCTGCAGCGCCGGTCAGATCACGCAGACCGACACCCAGGTCGCCGCGGTGCCCGGCGTCAGCGCCAACAGCACCGACGGCCTGATCGCGCTGCGCGACGGCGCTGTGGCGTACTCGAACGAGTACAAGCCCGGCAGCGTCGTGCCGATCGAGGTGCGGCTGTTCAACAACGCGAAGCAGTCCGTGAAGCTGACCGGCGTGACCTCCGCCTCGGGCACCGTGGTCCTGGTCGGCGGGGCCATGCCTGCCGCTGCCGCTGCCGCGCCCGCGCCCACTTCTGCCGCGCCTTCGCCTTCTTCGGCCTCGCCGTCCGCGCCGCGTTCCGGGTCCGGGTCTCCGTCCGCGCCTGCGTCTGCGTCTAAGTCGCCCTCCGCGGTCGCCGCGCCCGCCCCGGTCGGCTCGGCGAAGATGGCCGTCGAGATCCCGGTCGGCGGGTTCGTCGCGCTGAGCCAGAGCACCAAGACCTACCTCGCGGTCGAGAAGCTCTCCGGCGAGGTGCTGATGGCCGGCGGTGCGCTGGCGGACGTCAAGTTCACCTTCACGTACGCCGACGGCACCACCACCGAGCTCACCCTCGACGAGCTGCCGATGACGGTGCCGCTGAGCCCGCTGCCGAAACCGACCTCGGTCGTGGGCCACGAGGGCGAATAGATTTTCTGTCGTACCCCTCGGCTAGTTTTCGGGTGTGACGAAGACGAGGGGCGCTGCCTACCAGTGCGACGTGTGCGGCCACCGGCCGGCCAAGTGGATGGGGCGGTGCCCCGAGTGCGGTGAGTGGGGCTCGATCATCGAGTCCTCCCCGCTGGCCGCGCTCGGCCCCACCGCTCTGCGCTCCGTCCAGAGCCGCGCCCCGCTGGAGCCCGCCCGCCCCATCGCCGAGATCAGCGCCAAGCCGGCCCAGGCCCGCCCGACCGGCGTGGCCGAGTTCGACCGGGTGCTCGGCGGCGGCATCGTCCCCGGCGCCGTCGTCCTGCTCGCCGGCGAGCCCGGGGTCGGCAAGTCCACCCTCCTGCTCGACGTCGCCCAGCAGTGGGCCAAGCACAGCGACACCCCGTCCCTCGTCGTCAGCGGCGAGGAGTCGGTGAGTCAGGTCCGCCTGCGCGCCGAGCGCATCGGCGCCCTCCATGAGCGGCTCTACCTGGCCGCCGAGAGCGACCTGGGCGCCGTCTTCGGCCACCTCGACGCCGTCAAGCCCGGGCTGCTCATCCTCGACTCGGTGCAGACCATCTCCGCCCCCGGCACCGACGGCGTCGCGGGCGGCGTCACCCAGGTCCGCGCCGTCACCGCCGCCCTCGTCGCCATCGCCAAGGAGCGCGGCCTCGCCACCGTCCTCGTCGGCCACGTCACCAAGGACGGCAATGTCGCCGGCCCCCGCGTCCTGGAGCACCTCGTCGACGTCGTGCTCAACTTCGAGGGCGACAAGCACTCCTCGCTGCGCATGGTCCGCGGCCTGAAGAACCGCTTCGGCGCCGCCGACGAGGTCGGCTGCTTCGAGATGCACGAGGGCGGCATCACCAGCCTGCCCGACCCGAGCGGCCTGTTCCTCACCCGCTATGCCGACGCCGTCTCCGGCACCTGCGTCTCCGTCGCCATGGAGGGCCGCCGCGCCCTCGTCACCGAGGTGCAGACCCTGATCGGCGCCCAGACCCCAGGCTCCCCCCGCCGCACGGTCAGCGGCCTCGACTCCGCCCGCCTAGCCATGATCATCGCCGTCCTCCAGCAGCGCGCCAAGATCCAGCTCCACGACCGCGAGGTCTATGCCGCCACGGTCGGCGGCCTCCGCGTCACCGAGCCCGCCGTCGACCTGGCCCTGGCCCTCGCCGCCGCCTCCGCCGCCCACGACCTCCCCATGCCCCCCGACCTGGTCGTCGTCGGCGAGGTGGGTCTGACCGGCGAGGTCCGCCGCGTCGGCGCCGTCCCCCGCCGCCTCGCCGAGGCCGCCCGCCTGGGCTTCCGCTTCGCCCTCGTCCCACCCGGCTGCGGCCCCGCCGCCACCGGCGTCACCCCACCCGGCATGCGGGTCCTGGAGGTCAGCGACGTGCGCACCGCCCTGCACTACGCCGTGAAGGCCTCCAGCGAAGCCGACCCCCGCTGACCCACCTCACCAACCCCATCCCGGCTCGACCCGCACCCACACAACCGCCCCCCTTCGCCCGCCACCGCAGCCACTCACTCAGCCAGCCCCCGTCCAGCACCGCCCCCTAACCCGCACCGCACCAACCCAGCCGCACCAGCCCAGCCGCACCAGCCCAGCCGCACCGCAGCCAGCCGCACCAATCCAGCCGCACCGCAGCCAGCCGGTCGACGGCCTGTACGGCAGCAGGCCCATCCGCCCCACTAGGTGGCCTGCCCGGAACAGCACCAGCCGCCTAACCACAACCAATCGACCGACTCCACACCAACTCGCCCGGCACCACAGCCAGCCGACCACTTCTACGGCAGGCCCACCCACCCGCACTGGCTGACCCGCACCGCACCAACCCAGCCGCGCCGCAGCCAGCACTGCAGCCGGTCGTCCACTTCTACGGTTGCACCGGGTCCTGGCACCGGCCGGGGTGCTGCCGCAGGCCGCCGACCGTCTCGACCCGGACCCGGTCATCGGCAGACCCGCCCACGCCCACCGGCCAGACCGCCCAGCACCGCACCAGCTGCCCGGCACTGCATCAACTGCTGACACCGCAACCACTCGACCCAGTCCACAGCAGCCCACCCGACCCCTTAGCCGGCCACCCCACCAATCCAGCCCCGAACCGGCCCGCAGCCACTCGACCAGCCCTCGCCCCGCACCGCAGCCAGTCAACCCGCACCGCTCCAGCCCGTGTCGCCGATTTTTGAAAATTGACCCCGTTTGGGTTCGGGAATTTTGACCCCTCCCGTGGTTGGTCAGTTGTGGTTGGTGCGGTCTTTGTTGAGG